>DATGXG010000054.1 GCA_035299085.1 Bacteroidales bacterium
CATCGAAACTGAAGTAAGAGCTAAAGAAGCAAAAAGGGTTAAACCGGCTTTTTTCAGGTTGATTTGATTCTGTGTTTTCATTTTTTTTAGTTTTTAAGATTAATCAGGTTGTGACTACCTAATTACATCTTCCGTGCCAAACTACGTAACAAACAAAAATACAGTATTATATAAGAGTTTTCGTCAGAATTACCCTTTGTCAAAACTGTTCAGATCGAATCAGTAGGTGTACGTATACGGACAGTAAAGATTTTCTTTTGATCGGATTTCCTAATACATCTATCATTTCGAGTGAAGCCAGAAACCTCTATTCAAATCGCAGAGCTTCCACAGGGTTTCTGTTTGCCGTTTTCCAGCATATTATACTCACAGTTGCTAAGGAGGCTACAAAAATAAACACTCCGGCCGATATAAAAATCCACCAGTTAATGGCAGTTTTATAGGCAAAGTTTGCAAGCCATTTTTGCATTACAAGATAGGAAACCGGGCAGGCAAATACGAAGGCAAGTATAATCCGTCGGGTATAATCATGGTTCAATAAAATAATAATCTCAACAACGGAGGCTCCGTTGATTTTGCGAATTCCGATTTCTTTTACACGGCGTAGGATTACAAAGGTAGTAAGTGCAACCAGACCCATGAATGATAGAAAAATGGCAATGAAGGTAGTTATATACAATAGCTGGCTCATCTTTACCTCCTGAGTATACATGATATTGAATCTATCATCAACAAATTCGTAATCCAGATTATATAAAGGGTCCACTGATTTGATGGTTTGATTAATATTGTCAAGCCCATCCTGTATATGGAATGATTTCACCCGCACAAATAGAGTTCCACGTTTCAAATCATTTAGTGTAATTATCAATGGATCAATTGTGTTGTGCAGTGAAGCGAAGTTAAAATCCCTAACCACACCAATTATGCGTCCGGAATCATTCATTATCAGAGGCTTATCAATTGGACTATCTGTAAAACCTAATGCTTTTGCCGCAGTTTCGTTAATTATAAAATTTTTTCTATCAGTCGCCAATGTATCATTGAAATCACGGCCTTCAATTATATTCAGTCTGAAGGTTTTCACAAAACCAGCGGTTGTACGGGTATGGTTTACAAGAATAAAGTTGTCGGGATTTTCTCCCGGTCTTCCTGCATATTGACCGCTCATATTCGAAACTGAAATGTCCTGAGCCAGACAGACATCCTCAATTCCGCTGTACTTAAGTAATTTTTGTCTGATGGTTTCGTATTTTGCATAAACACTTTTATCCAGACTTTTAACAGCAATTACGTTTTCCTTATCAAATCCAAGGTTTTTATGTTTAATGAAATCCATTTGCTTATAAAATACCATCACACAACAAACCATAAAAATCACAATAGCAAATTGTGATAGTAAAAGTCCCTTAATAAAAGTGCCCTTTCGGCCTGATTTTGTCACGGTGCCTTTTAATATCCGGAATACGCTTATGTAAGACAGATGTAATGCGGGGAAAATTCCTGAGATTATGCCTACAAATAAAGTGATTGAGATGATAAATAATAGGATCGTTGGATTGAATAATTCTTTCAAGGGAATATTTTTAACAGTAAAGTCATTCACAAAATGCCATGTATAAACACTACATGCCAATGATAATGCCAATGAAATCAAGGCTATCATTATTGTCTCATTAATAAACAGCATGATCAAATCTTTCCTTATGGCTCCTGTTAACTTCCTGATGCCGACTTCACGGAGTCGTGTCTCTGCACTGACTGTGACCAGGTTAATAAAATTGAGGATGGCTATTATCATTATGAAACCGATTAAACCGCTAGCCAACCATATATTATAAAGACTTCCATGTTGCACATCCCAAACAACTTCCTCAGAATGAAGTCTTATTCGGTCCAGCGGCTGAGCCACACCTTCATAATGAGTATTTTCATCGCCGCTACTCCTGAAACCTGACATGAAGGATGCGTACATTTTTGAAATTTTGCCCAGTGCCTGCCTTGTGTCGGTTTTATCATGAAGCAGTACATAAGTATAAAACTCGCACCCGGAATTCTGAACCAGGTTTTCAAGAAAGGGGTCATGAAAGCCTGTTAATATGGTAAACTGTAAATGAGAGTTTTGCGGGATATCTTCAAGTATTCCACCAACAGTAAATTCTTTATCTCTGATTCTTACAGTTTTTCCCAGTGCATTATCATTGCCAAAGACTTTAATTGAAAATGTGCGGCTAAGGATTATGCTATTCGGATCCTTTAAAACATCAGGAGTACCTACAATTAATTTGAATGAAAAAACATCAAAGAAAGTAGAATCAGCATATATTATGTGATTATTTACAAGTCGGTTTTCATTATATTCGAGATCAACTGTCTCCAAGCCGTAGATTCGGAGACATTTTTCAACCTCAGGTACAGCATCAATTATTGCAGGCAATTGTCCCTGACAGATTCCGACTATATTGGATTTCTTTCCCTTTTCTGTAGATTTTGTCAGAATTCTATATATACGGCTATGCTTTGCATGAAACCTGTCAAAACTTTTTTCATTGTCTATATAAACCGTAAGATGGATAATAAGGGTAAGGCCAATAACCAAACCGGCAATATTTACACAAGTAATCAGTTTGTTCCTTGCCAGGTTCCTGAAAGCCTCACGAATATACATTGTCAAGGTGAAATAAGTGGTTTTGAAATAAAATCAAAAGATATGCCATTTTATTATTTTGAACAAAATCAGAGGGTTATGCAATTCTTATAGATCTGATTTTGTCAAAAAAATAACATGTCTGTCAAAAAACAGGACGAGGCGGCGATACCAATAACCTAATAAAAATTTATATAATACGAGTTACTTTGATACTTAAACCTTTATCTTTAGCTGTCATTATTCAGATAATTATGAAAAACTTCAATTTTTTAAAGACATTCCTTATTCTTATTGCGATTGTTGTATCCTCTGCAGCAATTGCTCAAAAGTGGTCACAGGACGGTAATGCGTATTATATTGAAGATGAAAATTCAATCATGAAGTATTCTTTGCCCCAGGATAAGCCTGATACGTTGGTTTCTGCAAGAATACTTACACCGGCAGGTAAGAAAACGATGCGCATCCAGTCCTTTTCAGTTACTCCCGACGGCAATAGGGTATTGATTTTTACCAATGCAAAAAAGGTATGGCGACTCAGAACAAAAGGCGATTATTTTATTTATGATGTGACAAGCCGAACCTTAAGCCAAATCGGAAAATCGCTTCCTCCTTCATCACTGATGTTTGCCAAGATTTCACCAAATGGCCAATACGCCGCCTATGTCAGCAACAACAATATTTATGTTGAAGATTTAAAAACATCTCAAATCAGACCTCTTACAACCGATGGAACCACTACCTTGATTAACGGCACATTCGACTGGGTGTATGAGGAAGAATTCTTTTGCCGCGATGGTTTCAGGTGGAGTCCGGATAGTAAAAAGATTGCTTACTGGCAGCTCGATGCCAGCAAGATTGGTAAATTTTTAATGATCAATAATACCGATTCCATTCATCCCCGTGTGATTCCGATTGAGTATCCCCTGGCCGGTGAAAAGCCATCTTATTGCAGGGTGGGTGTCGCGAATATCGACGATGCAAAAACCACATGGATCGATATTCCCGGGGAACCGGATAACAATTACATTGTGAGGATGGATTTTATCCCCTGGTCGCAGCAACTCCTGATTCATCAGCTTAACCGCAAACAGAATGAGGGAAAGCTTTATATCAGCGATCCGGTTACCGGAAGCAGCCGGGTTGTTTTTGAGGAATCTGATCCCGCCTTCCTGGAGTCTTATTTTGATAACTCAGGTGATGCTTACGAGGTTGATTTCATCCTTGATTTTAAGTGGATGCCAAGCCGGAAGAGCATTGTATGGGCTTCCGAAAAAGAAGGATGGGAGCAGCTTTATGAGATTTCCCTGGATGGTAAACCGGAAAGAAAGATTACAACAGGTAATTTCGATGTGATCGAGCTGAAGCGCATTGATGAAATGAATGGTTATATATACTTTACCGCTTCACCCGAAAATGCAACCCGGAAATATCTTTACAGGCTGAGAATCGACGGGAAAAGCAAATTGCAGCCGCTGAGTCCCGGATCACTTAAAGGAACCCATGACTATGTGATTTCTCCGGGCGGGAAATATGCATTTCACAGTTTCTCCAATCACAATACCCGTTCATCCGAAGAACTGATATCTCTTTCAAACGGGAAAACACTGAATCATAAGAAGGGAATTGCTGAAATGCAGGATTCCCTGAGGGTGAAATCAAACATGGAATTCTTTCAGATTACTACGGCTGACAGTGTTACAATGGACGGATGGATGGTTAAGCCTGATAATTTTGATCCGTCAAAAAAGTACCCGGTTGTATTTCTTGTCTATACCGAACCGGCAAGTGCAACGGTTACCGATGAATACGGAACTGGATATAACTACCTGTATGCCGGCAACATGGCAAAAGACGGGTATATCTACATGTCGATCGATAACAGGGGAACCCCGGCTCCTAAGGGACGTGAATGGAGGAAATCAATTTACAGGAAAGTGGGGGTCATTAACATACATGACCAGGCAATGGCTGCTAAGGAAATACTGAAATGGAATTTCGTGGATCCCGACAGGATTGCCGTGTGGGGATGGAGTGGAGGCGGTGGAGCCACACTGAACCTGTTGTTTCAGTTTCCTGAAATATATAAGACAGGTATTGCCATCGCATCGGTCACCAATGAACTTACCTATGACAATATATATACTGAACGGTATTCGGGCCTGCCTGAAGAAAGCATGGAAGATTATGTAAAGGGATCACCGCTTACTTATGCGAAGAATCTGAAAGGCAATCTCCTGATTATTCATGGAACCGGTGACGACAATGTGCACTATCAGAATGCGGAACTCCTCCTGAATGAACTGATTAAATACAACAAGAAATTCCAGTTCATGCCGTACCCCAACCGTACTCATGGCATTTCCGAAGGAGAAGGGACTTTCACGCACCTGCGGACCACGTACACTGACTTTTTGAAGAAGAACTGTCCTCCGGGTCCCCGGTAGTCATTTCCCGAGTAGGCGATGACCTGACAGAGTCCGGACTGTCAGAGTGTGAGCAGGACAAAATGATTTGTTAAAAATTTAACCCTATACAGAAGCTCTTTGTTATAACGGATAATAGAAACTAAAGTCCGTTATCATGAAAAGAAAGATTCTGTTTGTTTTGACGAGTCACGGAATTAAAGGATATACCGGTAAACCTACCGGTTACTATATGAGCGAGGTTACTCATCCGTGGAAAGTGCTGAGGAAAGCCGGGTATGAAATCGATTTTGTAAGTCCGAAAGGCGGCAACCCGCCAATTGATGGGTTTAACCTTGAGGATCCGGTGAATAAGGAATTTTGGGAGGACAAGGTATATCGTAAAAAAATAGAAAACACCATGCGGCCTGACCAGGTTAAAGCCGATGATTACGTGGCGGTTTTCTACGCCGGTGGCCATGGTACAATGTGGGATTTTCCGGATAATGAGGGGTTGGCCGATATTACCCGCAGGATATATGAAAAAGGCGGGGTTGTAAGTGCTGTTTGTCATGGCCCATCCGGATTTGTCAATTTAAAATTGAATGATGGCAGTTATTTGATCCAGGGGAAAAAGGTCAATTCGTATACAAACGAAGAAGAAATAGCATCGCAACTGGATAAAGCTGTTCCCTTTCTTTTGGAAACCAAGCTTATCCAGCGTGGTGCAAGATTTGAAAAGTCAGGTCCGAAACAACCGCATGTTGCTAAAGATGAAAGGTTGATCACCGGACAAAATCCTGCTTCCGCACGCGGAGTGGGAGAGGCACTGGTTGAAGAACTTAGGAAGCTTGAGCATCAGAAACAGCCGGAGGAACAAAGATCGGGCTACCATTAAAGTGATACTGGATGCTGGATACTGGATGCTGGATGCGTCCCTATGGTCCCTATCGTCTCTGAAACACCGAACATCGAACACCGATTTTAGATTTAAGAAGATTTGATAGGATAACAGACTAAATGAATAACTACGAGCGATTAATCAAACTGGCGGAGGATGTATTTTCCTTCAGAAGCGATCCGGAGCAATTAAATGTCAATCCGGAGATTATGGATCGATTGAGGAAAATACATCCTTCCACCATGATGGAATACAACAATGGCAAGGGACCTGGTGCCTGGATATTGGTTATACCGACAACCACTGACTTAATGGAGAAGTTTATAAACGGAGAGATCAATGAAAAACAGCTTTTTGATCTTACTCCGATTGGAATTAAATACGATTCACTTTATTTATGTTCCGCCCTTGTTCTTGAGGAATACAGGCATAAGGGAATTACAACCCGGTTTGTAATCAGCGCTCTGAACGAAATGCAGAAAGAGCACCCAATAAAATCATTGTTTGTATGGCCTTTTACTGAAGGAGGAGATGCAACCGCCCGCAAAATTTCAGAATTAACCGGCTTGCCTTTGTATGAAAGAAGGAGAACGCATAATCCTCCCGTTTAATTGAAAAACGCCGGCCTGAAGGCATCAAATCAATTTGCGAGTGATGATTTGAACCCTGTTCAGGCCAGGAATTGAAAGTTTTGGAAATGCTATTTCTTCTTCATCCTCCCCATTTCCTCCTCAATCCTGAACTTGACAATTCGGGTGATCAGGTCAAGTGGCAGGGGTTTATCGAGCGGAAACTGAACAGTGCCTTTTGATACTTTGTATTCGGAGAATTCATTCTTAAAAGCTTCGATACCCGATGCCCCGGGGAAGAAACTGGTGTGGCTTTTAAATCCCCCGAAGTGAACAAGGTTTCTGCCGTTTAATTTAAAAGTGGGGATTCCGTAAGTGATGGTTTCCTGTGCATCCGGAACCAGTTGACGGATATGGTTCCTGTATTCATTCAATACATTTTGAATCTGCGGGGGAAATTCCGATATATACTTTTCAACTGCATCCATGATGAAATTCTTTTTCCTAAAATTAGCAACAAACATTCATTTATTTGAACAACCTCGGTATCGTATTTTGTGAAAAATTTGTATTTTAGGCAGTTCGGTAACCTAAAACCCTGACTATTTCAACCCATCCTAACACAAGAACCCGGGTGCACATCCTTCCGTGTTTTATTGCCCTGACAGTGGGTACTTTCATCTATTTATTTTTCCGAAGCAGTCCGCCATCTTTCACACAATGGCCGGTTTTCAGTTTTTTCCATAAATGGTCTCCTTACAAGCCGCATTACATACCATCATGGCTTATTGGTTCATTACCCGATTTTCTATGGTCTTTTGGTTATTCAGTAATTATTACGGGCCTCTGGTCGAAACACCACGGGAAAACCAGATACCTGTGGCTCGCCAGCGTACCTCTTCTTGTTTTGGGATTTGAAGTGCTGCAGTTTTTTTCAGTTCTTCCCGGTACCTACTCAAATGCTGACCTTTTTTCAGGTTTTGCAGGAATGGTAAGCGGATTCTTCATTGGCATCAAACCTTATAAATCCAAATATCATGAAAAAACGATTACTTAATTCAACGACGGGATTGTCTGTATTTTCAACTGCAATTTTGATATTTTTTATCCTAATTGCTTACGCCTCACTTGACTATACGGTAGTAACAGACCTTGGTAATGGCGTTGTCCAGGAGGATTTAAATAATATTCGCTCCAATATTAAAAGAACAACTACAGGTAAACGAGATGAATATGGAAGGTGGAAAGGCCTTATCACCATTCAGTATATTTACAGTACCGGTTCGTATACCGAAGAAGCCTATATGGTTAATGGCAAGCGACAGGGTTTGAGCACCCTCCATTATAATGACGGCTCAACACGAACGGATTATTATGTGAATGATGTGAAAATTTCACTGGAGAAGTCTGCATCAAAAGTTGATCCTGCGAATCCTTTTGAGATCATGACGAGTAAATATCCATGGTATCAATTCTCCCTGAATGCCGCAGGATTTAATGATTTGTACATTCAGGCCTATCTTCTTACACTACAAGGGCAGTTAGACGATAAAACCTGGGATATAAACAATTTTGACAGTCAGTTTGACACGTATTACCAGGCCGCTATTGATTCATTGAGTAAAACAACCTATGATACCATCATACTGGCCATAAACAAATATGCTCCTGTCAGGGGCATTGATGAAATGAAAAACGCCGATTTCCGCATGGCGGCCATCGATCATTACAGGAAAAACCAACCTACTTACCAGGTGATTGAATCAGGTTATGGTCATTACCTTGCAAAAATCAACAATGACGGATACTCAAATGCTGATTTTGAGCAATTCTGTAATGATTTCGATGACAGCCTGGCTACCCAAGGAATGCTGAATGTGAACGGGACCCTGTTTACCGATAGTGCGGATGAACAGATGTATTTCGTACTTGCCCCAAATATTAAATCTGCAGCTGATAATTTTAAAAATTTACAGGAGCGTCAAATTGCTCTTTCTACATCTAAAACCACTACTGATATGCGTCCGTTTATCAGCCAGTTGTCGTTTCAGGCTAATAACCCTACAGGTCAGGTAGTGACTGATGTGTATAGTTACTTTCTTAAAGGCGACATGACCAAAAACATATTGAAAGAGACGCTGCGTTTGAATATGGGCGTCAGTTCACTGGCTTCCGTTGGAATTGCTTTAGATACAATACATTCAACCAGTGCGGAATTCACAGGATATATATTTTCGAACGGGGGATCGGATATAACCAGCCGGGGAATTGTATGGAGCTCATCGTATAACCCCGATCTTACGGATAACCAAATTGTTTTTCAGACTTCTCCTGATGTGTTTTCACTTACCATCAGCGGTTTAACTGAAGGAGATACCTATTTTGCCCGAACCTTCGCCACCAATTCAACGGGAACTGTTTACAGCGATTGCATTCAGTTTGTGCCGATAACCATTGTGAGCAGGCAGCAAACAGAAAAACCGGTAATGACAGTTTATCCGAACCCGAATTCCGGATCAGCAATTTTCAGTGTCTGGATTGAAATGCCCGGGAATCTTTCTTTGAATATATATGATATGAAGGGGCAGCTTGTAATGACCAGAAATCTAGGAATTTTACCCCAAGGACAAAACAAGGTGGGGGTAGATTTTCATGGAATACCTGATGGAGTATACAATTGTATATTGAAGGATGGTTTTGGCGAATACAGGAACAGGATCGTAATTGAGAGATAGGATAATTATCGGGTTACCGCGGAGCAAAAATACTTTATGCTGCTCCGTGGTTACCTTTCCTGTTAATTCATACCTGCCATATGTTCAAGTGCCAGCATCAGTGCCTGGGTGCCTTTCTCATCATAACCCAATGCGGTAACCGACTGGTAAAGCTGCTGCACCAGGGCCAGTCCGGGCAGCGATAAGTTCATTCTGCGGGCTTCCTCCAGGGCGATGCCCATATCTTTAATGAAATGCCTTACAAAGAATCCGGGTTCAAAATCCCTGCGGAGTATGCGTGGGGCGAGGTTATCAAGAGACCAGCATGCCGCAGCGCCACCTGATATGGATGACAACATGGTGGGCAGGTCAAGTCCCGCTTTATACCCGTAAAGCAGACTTTCACACATTCCGATCATGGTTCCGGCAATCTGGATCTGGTTACACATTTTTGTATGCTGTCCCGATCCTGCCTTGCCTTGGTATACAATTTTCTTACCCATGATATCGAAGAATGGTTTAAGCGACCCGAAAACCTTTTCATCACCTCCAACCATGATCGAAAGAGTGGCATTTCGTGCGCCCACATCACCGCCCGAAACAGGTGCATCAAGGGTGTAAACGCCCTTTGATATTGCGTTGTGATAAATTTCTTCTGCCAGGGAAGGACTGGTGGTTGTCATGTCAACCAGTATGGCGCCCGGCTTTGCTGAATCAATCAAAGCACCGGCAGAAAGGTAAACATCGTGTACATCGGCAGGAAAGCCCACCATAGTGAAAACGATATCCGATTTTGAAGCAACTTCACCCGGAGACTCACACCATACGGCACCTCTTGCAACCAGGTCAGATGCTTTGCTTTTAGTGCGGGTATACACATTACCCTTATATCCTTTGTCAAGTATATGACCAAACATCGACCGGCCCATAACGCCAGTGCCAATCCAGCCGATTACCTCGGTATTCATTGTTTATTGTTTGATGTTTGATGTTTGATGTTTGGGGTTTCAAATAACCTCAAACCTTAAACCTCAAACGATGATTTACCTGCGTTTTTTAGCCATAGCCGTAACCGCACCGGTTAACAGGGTTCCCAGAAGCCCGCGGACGAGTTTTCGGCCGATTTCGTTGCCCACCTGGCGGGTTATGGTTCTGCCCATTGTTTTGGCCAGGTCGCCCATCATGCCGCCACCTGATGATTTATTGGCAGCCTGTTTCAGTTTTTCTTCCTTGGCCTTCTGAATCAGCTCTTCCTGTTCCCGTTTTTCTTCCTCTTCCTTCTCGAATTTCTTTTGAAGTACTTCATAAGCAGATTCCCTGTCGATCTGCTTCTCATAAACTCCGTTAATAACTGAGTTTTTAATGATATCCGCCCTTTCTGCAGGTGTTATCGGCCCTATTTGTCCCTGCGGAGGTACTATCTTAGCCATTTCAACCATGGCGGGAATACCTTTTTCATCGAGCAGTGAAACAAGAGCAACACCCACACCAAGCTCGGTAATTACCTGTTCAACTTTAAATTGGGGATTTGGCCTGAACGTTTCAGCTGCAGATCTTACAGCCTTTTGGTCCTTCGGAGTAAAAGCCCTGAGGGCATGCTGAACCCTGTTTCCCAGCTGCCCGAGTACTGTATCGGGAATATCAACCGGATTCTGTGTTACGAAATAAACACCGACCCCTTTTGACCGTACAAGACGGACAACCTGTTCAATTTTATCGAGCAGTACTTTTGGTGCATCATTGAAAAGCAGGTGGGCTTCATCAAAGAAGAACACAAGCTTGGGCTTATCGAGGTCCCCCACTTCAGGCATCTTTTCGAAAAGTTCCGAAAGCAGCCAGAGCAAAAAGGTTGAATATAATCCGGGAGTAAGCATCAGTTTGTCGGCCACTATGATGTTCATCACACCTTTGCCTTTGCTGTCGGTTTGAATGAAATCCATAATGTCAAGGGCCGGTTCGCCGAAGAACTTCTCAGCACCCTGTTCCTCGAGTGTCAGCAGCCCGCGCTGAATGGTACCGATGCTGGCTGAAGAAATATTGCCATATTCATTAGTGTATTCGTCGCGGTGTTCGCCGACAAATTCAAGCATTTTGCGCAGGTCTTTCAAATCCAGAAGCAGCAAATCATTGTCGTCAGCTATTTTGAAAACCAGGGTGAGAACGCCAGATTGCACATCGTTGAGGTTAAGAAGGCGGCTGAGGAGAAGGGGACCCATTTCAGAAATGGTTGTCCTGAGGGGATGACCCTGTTCGCCGAAAATATCCCAGAAGCAAACCGGGAAACCCATGGGTACATGATTGGTGAGTCCAAGTTCCTTTACCCTGTCGGTCACTTTTTTATTTTCGCCGGAGGAAGCTTTTGATATACCGGATAAATCGCCTTTTATATCCGACATGACAACAGGAACTCCGATACTGCTGAATGTTTCAGCCATTGTTTGCAGGGTAACCGTTTTACCGGTACCTGTGGCTCCGGCAATCAGTCCGTGACGGTTGGACATTTTGGGGATCAGTAACAAATCCTTGTCTGATTTGGCAATGAGCAGGTTTCCGTTCGGGTCAATCATTGTGGTTAGTTTTTTGTAAAAGTAGTAAAAAAGAGGCCACCGTCATTGCGAGGAGCCTGAAAGATCATTGATTATAGTTATATACTATCGCGACGAAGCAATCTGCCCGAACAGGAAGGGCTTCGCCAGGAGCATTAAAAAAGCCCGTCGTATTTGAACGGGCTTTTCTTTATGCATTTCTCTTTGTAAGGCTCTGCCTGTGCGGGCAGATTGCTTCGTCGACATTGCATTATGCTATAATCAAGAATTATGTACGCTCCTCGCAATGACGATCGCTGTTTCCTAATACCTGTAATGCTCCGGTTTATAAGGGCCGTCAGGTGAAACACCGATGTAGTCGGCCTGTTGTTTGGTAAGTGTGGTGAGCTTAACGCCAAGCTGTTCAAGGTGCAGGCGTGCAACCTCTTCGTCGAGTTTCTTAGAAAGGCGATAAACACCGACAGCATAATTGTTAGCCCAAAGGTCGAGCTGTGCCAGTGTCTGGTTTGAGAACGAGTTGCTCATCACAAATGAGGGATGGCCTGTTGCACATCCCAGGTTTACCAGTCGGCCTTCAGCCAGCAGGAAGATTGAATTGCCTTTCGGGAAGGTATATTTATCAACCTGTGGTTTAATATTAGTTCGTTGAATGCCCGGGTAATTTACCAGTTTATCCACCTGTATCTCATTATCAAAGTGACCGATGTTGCACACAATGGCCTGGTCTTTCATCTGAAGCATATGCTCAATGGTTATCACGTCGCGGTTACCGGTTGTTGTAACAAAGATATTTCCTTCCCTGACCGCTTCTTCCATGGTGGTGATTTCGAAACCTTCCATAGCAGCCTGGAGTGCGCAGATCGGGTCGATTTCAGTTACAAGAACACGGGCGCCATAGGCACGCATCGAGCGGGCGCAACCCTTTCCGACATCGCCGTAGCCAAGCACAACAACCACTTTCCCGGCAATCATCACATCGGTTGCCCTTTTGATACCGTCAGCAAGTGATTCACGGCAACCATACAGGTTGTCAAACTTGCTCTTGGTGACCGAGTCGTTTACATTTATTGCAGGCACGAGCAGTTCACCTCTTTCCATCATCTGGTAAAGCCTGTGAACACCGGTTGTAGTTTCTTCAGATACCCCTTTCCACGATTTAACAAAACGGTGCCATTTACCGTGATCTTCCTGCAGAGTTTTCTTTAAAAGTTGAAGAATTACGCCTTCTTCATGGCTTTCAGGTTTCTTATCAAGAACCGAGGCGTCTTTCTCAGCTTTATAACCAAGGTGGATCAGAAGGGTGGCATCACCACCGTCATCCACAATGAGGTTCGGACCTTCCCCGCCGGGGAATGTAAGGGCCTGTTCAGTGCACCACCAGTATTCTTCGAGTGTTTCGCCCTTCCAGGCAAAAACCGGAATTCCGGCTTTGGCTATTGCAGCGGCAGCATGATCCTGGGTTGAAAAAATGTTGCAACTGGCCCAGCGCACATCGGCACCGAGTTCTTTGAGAGTTTCAATGAGAACGGCCGTCTGTATGGTCATGTGCAGTGAACCGGATACGCGTGCACCTTTTAACGGTTTCCGGGAGGCATATTTTTTCCTGATAGCCATCAGACCTGGCATTTCCTTTTCTGCAATTTCAATTTCCTTACGGCCAAAATCGGCCAATCCAAGGTCATGCACCTTATAGGGAAGTGTTTCGGACATCGTTTCTGTTTTCATGGATAATATGAATAAATTAAATTAAAGATTCTTTATTTCTATATTGTTCAAGTACGTTGATTGCCTGTATTTGATCAGATGCCATTTCTTGTGTCAGCTCTGCCATGTTCCTGAATTTCCTTTCAGTTCTGAGCCATTTCAGAAAGGCAATCTTAATTGTTTTGCCATATATATCTTCTTCAAATCCGAATATATTAGCTTCAACCAGCCTGTCATGCTTCACAAGGGTGAGTGTCGGACGGACACCTACGTTAACCATTCCGTCAAACACCCTTTCTCCCATACGCACCAATACAGCATAAACGCCATTTCGGGGAAGAAGTTTCAGTGATTCCTCAACCTGCAGATTTGCTGTAGGATAGCCAAGTGTGCGCCCGATTTTATTTCCTTCCACAACCCTGCCTGTAAGGAAATAAGGGTAACCGAGAATCCGGTTAGCCTCACTGATCTTACCTTCATCAATCATTTTCCTGATAGCGGAGGAACTCACCGGCATGTCATCTATGATCACCTGGTTGAGTCTTTCCGCTTTTATACCGTGCTGTTGTGCACTTTTCTGCAGATTTTCAAATGTACCTTTCCGGTCCTTCCCGAAATGGTGATTAAAACCTACCACAACATGTTTTGCGCCTGCATGACCTATAATATATTCTGAAAAAAAGCGGTCGTATGTGATATCCGCCAATCGTCTGTCAAAAGGAAGTATAACAAGATTATCGACGCCATGTTTCCGGATCATCTCAATCTTTTCATCCAATGACGCGAGTAAACGCAATTCCTTATTTTCAGGTTGAAGAACAAATCGGGGATGTGGCCAAAGAGTAAATACAACCGATTCGCCCTTATATTCTTCAGCAAGTTGCTTCAGACGGTTCAGTATCTGAAGATGACCGAGATGAACGCCGTCAAATATACCAATGGTTACAACTGTATTGGATTTCCTGAAGGAGGATATGTCATTGATAATCTTCAACCTCTAATGCAAATAAAGCGGTGCAAAGTTAACACTTATCTTAAAAAAGTCATTGAAATATCCGACCTTTGGTCTCCTGATACCCGACACAGGTCAAATTTTCATAATGGTTGACGTGATTTCATTTCAAATCAGTTATTAATTCATAATTTTAATAGGAAAAGTCTGCCCGCACATTTATGATACAAAGTGAACCTCATATAGTTAAGAACGACCCGTGGCTGGCACCCTACAGTGAGATCATTTACCGTCGGTCGCTGAAAGCCCAGCAAAAAGAATCTGAACTCACGGGTGAAATAAAATCGCTTTCCGATTTTGCAACAGGGTATCTTTATTTCGGACTTCATCAGACGTTCAACGGCTGGATATTCAGGGAATGGGCTCCGAATGCCACGGATATGTATCTTATTGGTGAATTCAACAATTGGAAGGAAATTCCGGAGTACAGGATGCATGCGGTTGATAATGGTGTCTGGGAAATCGAGCTTCATTCCGGTGCCATGAAACACGGTGATTTGTTCAAGATTTCACTTTACTGGAACGGCGGTCATGGTTTAAGAATTCCATCCTATGTGAAGCGGGTGGTTCAGGATGAGAATACAAAATTGTTCAATGCACAGGTTTGGGACAACCTTGAGCCCTATGCATGGAAAAACCCGAATGTTGATGCTGCGGGACGCCCGCCTCTTATTTATGAGGCTCATGTAGGTATGAGCACCATGGAGGAACGGACTGGTACGTATAATGAATTCCGTGAACTTGTTTTACCCCGAATAAAAAAGGCCGGTTATAATACTGTTCAGTTGATGGCCATCCAGGAACATCCTTATTACGGCTCTTTCGGCTATCATGTATCCAATTTTTTTGCTGCTTCCTCACGTTTCGGTACGCCCGAAGATCTCAAGAGCCTTATAGATGAAGCCCATGGAATGGGTTTGGCCGTTATCATGGATATTGTTCATTCCCATTCGGTTAAAAATGAACTTGAAGGACTCGGACGTTTTGATGGGACGCCTTACCAATATTTTCATGATGGCGCACGCCGGGAACATGTTGCCTGGGACTCCCTTTGTTTTGACTACGGCAAGAATGAAGTGGTTCATTTCCTGTTATCCAATTGCAAATTCTGGCTTGATGAATACCGGTTTGACGGTTTCCGGTTTGACGGGGTTACCAGTATGCTGTATTATGATCACGGGCTTTCAAGGAATTTCACCAATTACGGCATGTACTATGACGGCATGGAGGATGAAGATGCCATTATTTACCTTTCTTTGGCCACAAAGCTTATTAAGCAGGTTAACCCCCAAGCCATTACGATTGCAGAAGAAATGAGCGGAATGCCGGGACTTGCATCAACCCACGAAAACGGCGGGTACGGTTTTGATTTCAGGATGGCCATGGGCGTTCCCGATTACTGGATTAAAATCATCAAGGAGATGCCTGATGAACAATGGAATGTATCTGCTCTTTACCATGAGCTAACCAGCAAACGGGCGGATGAAAAAACAATATCCTATGCTGAATCGCATGACCAGGCGCTCGTGGGCGACAAAACCATCATTTTCAGGCTGATGGATAAAGAGATGTATTTTTCGATGAGCAAGCTGATGCCTAATATCATTGTCGATCGCGGGATTGCCCTTCATAAAATGATCAGGCTGGTAACAGCAGCCACTGGCGGCGGCGGATATCTCAACTTTATGGGAAATGAATTCGGGCACCCCGAATGGATTGACTTTCCGCGTGAGGGTAACAACTGGTCTTTTAAATATGCGCGCCGGCAATGGAACCTGGTGGATGATAACCTGCTGAAGTATCATTTCCTGGGCGATTTCGACAGGGATATGATTCATCTTATAAGTGACAGTAATTTGTATACTCACCCGTATTGCAGGCTCCTTGCGGATAACCAGGCCGACCAGGTACTGGCCTTTGAAAGGGGAGAATTCGTATTTGTGTTTAATTTCAGCCCCGACCGCTCTTACACCGACTACGGAATACGCACCGATCCGGGAAAATACAGGATCGTACTGAATACCGATAACCCTTTATATGGCGGAAACGGCAATGTGGATGAAAGCCTAAGGTATATGGCAAGGGGAGAACTCAGGCCGGATGCACCGTGTTACCTGCTGTTGTATTTACCTTCTCGTAGTGCGATTGTGTTTAAGAAAAGCAAAACACCGAGGGTGTATTGAACGGCCGGGAGTGAAGAATAAAAAATACCTTGTACCCCGGATAAAAAAAACCCGGACAAATGCCCGGGTTGGTTTCTGATACATGAAAGTCTTATTTACTAGCCCAGATAGGTCTTTAACAATCTGTTTTTCGATTTCTGCCTCAGATGCTTAATGGCCTTTTCCTTGATCTGGCGGGTTCTTTCGCGTGAAATACCGATTGTTGCGCCGATTTCCTCAAGCGACATCGGTTTGGTGCCGATTCCATAAAAGGCCCTGATCACACTGCTTTCTTTATCAGGCAGAGTGCTGAGCGTTCTTTCAATTTCTTTTGCCAGCGATTCCTCAATTAACTTATTATCAGTTGTAGGAGTGTCGTGGCTGGGAAGTACATCAAGCAGACTATTCTCTTCCCCATCCGAGAAAGGAGCATCCACTGAGAGATGCCTTCCTGAGAGTTCAAGTGTACCGGCTACTTTGCCTTCCGGTAATTCGAGAATAGCTGCTACTTCTTCAGGGGACGGTTCACGTTCATGAGTTTGCTCCAGTTGTGAAAACGCCCTGTTTATTTTATTCAATGCACCTATCTTGTTCAAAGGAAGTCTTACAATACGTGATTGCTCGGCCAAAGCCTGCAATATGCACTGTCTGATCCACCATACTGCATATGAAATGAATTTGAAACCTTTGGTTTCATCAAATTTCTTGGCAGCTTTAATCAAACCCAGGTTTCCTTCATTAATTAAATCAGGTAAGCTTAATCCCTGATGCTGATATTGTTTTGCAACTGAAACAACGAAACGGAGGTTCGCTTTTGTGAGTTTTTCAAGAGCCTCCTGGTCGCCCATCTTAATCCGTTTCGCCAACTCTACTTCTTCTTCGGGAGTAATTAATTCTTCTTTGCCAATATCATGCAAATATTTTTCTAATGAGTCACTGTTACGGTTTGTTATAGATTTGGTTATCTTTAATTGCCTCATGTTTGGTATAATTATTAAGAAGTAACGTTTAATCAATACAAATAAACAATAAAAAGACCTTTTTGTTGCAAGCTTATTTCTTAAAAAAAGCTAAATATGAATAAATTATTAAGGCCCTGTAAATTAGTTCATTTTTGCCTCTTATGCAAATTTTATTTAATCTAAATTGATCAAAAAATATGCCAACAGAATTCCGTAGTCGCATCACCTCCTACCTGCCTGTTATCGCCGCCATGCTCTTTTGGAGTTTCAGCTTTATCTGGTACAAGCAGGTGTTTGTTTACTACGGACCGGTTACCCTTATAGTATTCCGGCTTACCCTTGCGATCCCGTTCCTTTTTCTTATATCATTATCTTTTAAGCGTTTGCAGAAAATTGAAAAAGGTCACCTGCGTTATTTCCTGGGCTTGGCCTTGTTTGAGCCGTTTCTTTACTTTATCGGGGAATGTTACGGGGTAAATCGTATTTCGCCGACTCTTGCATCCATCATTATTTCCTTAATTCCGCTTGTAGCTCCAATACCTGCCTGGTATATTTTCAGGGAAAGGTTCACATTTACCAATTTCATAGGATTATTCATTTCAATGGCAGGGGTCGTCATGGTAATTGCCGGCGAACAGAACGGGAATAATGCTCTGAGCGGGGTACTCTTAATGTTCCTGGCCGTCATATCCGCAGTCTGCCATTCTGTCTTTGTCAGGAAACTTACTGACAAATACAATACATTTACAATAGTTACC
This sequence comes from Bacteroidales bacterium, assembly GCA_035299085.1. Classification (NCBI taxonomy): domain Bacteria; kingdom Pseudomonadati; phylum Bacteroidota; class Bacteroidia; order Bacteroidales; species Bacteroidales bacterium. The sequence goes on from DATGXG010000054.1 coordinate 18,381, forward strand.
TATCAGAGCACGCTAGGACTTCTTTATTTTCTTCCCTTGTTTTATTTTCTCGGATTCAGGGAGTTCATCAGCATGAAACATACTTTCACGATGGTTCTTCCCGTTATTAAGCTGGCCATTTTCGCTTCGTCGTTTGCCTTTTTGTTATTTGTTTATTCGATCCAGCATTTAGGAATGGCCCGTACCAATGTTTTTGTAAATCTTATCCCGGTTTTCACGGCAGTTCTTTCCTTTATCATTCTGAAAGAGAGTTTCACAGGCCTTAAGGTGGCCGGAATTGTTATTGTGATAGCCGGATTGATATTCAGCCAGTTAAACCGACAGGTGAGAATGCTGGCAAAGACAAAAAGAACATAATATATTTGTTCCATGAAAATATTGACAACCTTTTTAAATTCCCGGCAGTTCATCCTGCGCCTGCTGTTTTACGTTCTGTTTATCCTGTTTGTGACGGGAATTCAAAGCTGTGCATCGTCGAAGTATGGACAGGTGCCATGTCCCTGTGAAAAAAGGAGCCATCACAGGTAGCCCTTTCCTTTGATCATCCTTATTTCTATCTTTGTAACCTGAACCGCGCAAAAACGAGATAGTTGATACCATTACGAGATACAATACCGTCACGAAGCTTTCCTATAGTCAATGTCATGCTGATCCTTGTCAATGTGGGAGTTTTCCTTTTCGGTGTTTTTGTACTCGACAGCAAGCAGGCCGAACAGATGATTTTCAAATACGGTCTGATCCCCGATCATATCCGCCTTTCTGAAGTAGGAAGCATATACCAGCTGCGAACCGACATTTTACGGCCATTCCTTACCAATATGTTTTTGCACGGAGGCTGGGGGCATATCATTTCAAACATGTGGATCCTGTTTATTTTTGGTGATAACGTCGAAGACCGAATGGGAAAAGTAAGGTATTTCCTGTTTTATATTCTGTGCGGACTTATAGCCAGCTTCACCCATTTTATACTGCACCGTAATTCTCCCATTCCTGCAATCGGCGCATCGGGTGCCATATCCGGCGTTATGGCGGCTTATATGATTATGTTTCCGAAAAGCACTATTGTTTCTTTTGTTCCGGTGTTCATCATTCCGCTTTTCATTCCCATTCCGGCACTGATCTTCATCGGGCTTTGGTTTTTAATCCAGCTGTTGAGCGGAACCACATCCCTGATGCTTTCGAATGCCGCCACAGGAATAGCTTTCTGGGCACATATAGGTGGCTTTATAGGCGGACTTCTTCTGTATCGCTACTTTGATTCTGCGAAAGGGCGTGCCTGGTATCAGTAACTATTCGGTTTTCGCAACTTCTAATAGCAGGTTCCGTTTGAACTGCACATTTATTTTCGGATTCGAAGCGTCAACAACACCCAGCTCCCGCTTATTTACATAATCCGTAACGCGGTATTTTCCTGTACCTAATCCTCTCAATTCAATTTCGCCATTCCAGTCGGGATTGTAAAAGGCGTAATAAAAGGTGTCGTTCTTGACGATTACATGAGTTTCCGGTTTATCATACCCGATATCATACAATGAACCCAGGTAAGTGCCTGTGGGAAGCATTTTCTGATTGTAAATTGAAATCCATTCTTTCCAGGTTTTTTCTTTTTCAGGTGTCAGAACAAAATGGCCTTCGGTTACATAAGGATTGTCTTTCGGCCAGGTGAATTTCGTTCCGAGCACACCGCCTATTCCGATCTGTGTTCCGAAATCATCACCTCCGTCGCTCAGTTCAACATGATCGGCATAATAAGCTCTCTTTCCCAATAAGGCTTTGTAGGTTTTTCCTTTCAGCCTGATCTGCCAGCTCGATGTGGGATCTGAAGCCACGGTCTGGTTAGTCCAGGGCATATTGAAAAACGACATGGCATCACCGCACGGGCAAATCTGCAGAACGGCGTTGGGTTTGTATGTATGAGCCGTTTCATAAATCATTTTAAAAAACTCCGGTAGTTTTTCGAACGACTCCATCGGATCGCTGAGGTTATGGTTCCCATAATCAGGAGGAACACAGTTCAGATGCTGGCCGTCCATTTTGAGACCGTCAAAATCCCAGTCCTTTAAAAACATCCGCACAACACCCTGTGTGTGATCGATTGTCTTTTTGTATACAGGCGACATATAATAGCTGTTCCACCAGGTGATATACTGGGGAGCCCCATCGCTTGTTTCCAGAATGATGTCAGGGTTTTCGGTGAGCAGTTTGCTTCCGGGATCTACAGCCAGCGGGGCCCACCATAATTTGGCTTTTAATCCCATGCTATGTATTTTATCAACCAGTTTCCGCATATCGGCATCACCGTCCGGAAATTTATCCTGTACCACATCCCAGTCACCTTCGGCCTGCTGGTACCCGTCATCTATATCAACCCACTTCAGTCCAAGTTCCTTAACCTTTGGCAGAGTTCCCAACACCTCGGCAACGGTGAACTTTCTCATGTAGCCCCAGGCGCACCAAACGGCCTCGTAGGCATCTTTTTCCACGGGTGCCAGTTTGATTCCTGAAGCCTGCATGTATTTTGAATACGCCTGCAGCGAACTGAAACAATCTTTCTGATGTACCATCACAAAGCTTCCATAGGTCTTGAGTGTGTCTCCCGGCGCAAGCACAGCCTTTTCAGGATAATCATATTGAAGTGCGACATGTACGTCGTCCTCGTATTTATTTTTCGAAACAGGCAATGAAACCATTCTCGGCACGAGATCAGTATGTCCTATGGCAATTCCTGCGTCACGGCGCCATACATCAGAAACAGGAATGCCTCCGCCGTAATCGGAATTATTCATTCCCATGAAGTTCTTTTGAAAGAATGTAGAATCAACCGGTAAAATCCAATCTTTCCGGGCAGATGTTGAACTTCCCTGGAATGACCAGAAAGCCGGCGTATCGCCGTTACCATTAACTGTGTAGGCATGGTTCACCCATTTGGTGATGTCCAACTCCTTATTGCCGCGGTTAGTATAGCTCACATTGTAAAAAGCCATACCTGGAAAGGAATCCAGAACAGTCACAGTTACCTTTTTTTCAAGCCGGTATCCGTATTTTTCAAATATGCCTGTAAGAACAGTGCTTTTACCTTTTCCCTGTTTAATTTCAAGATCAGTGGATTTAACTGATTTTAAACCGAACAGGTCCGCTTTGAATTCCGGCGTTTCAATGTATTCTGAATTCATAAAGCCGGTCATCAGCGGTTTCTGTTCTGATTTGCTCCTGATCGTGCTTTGCATCTGCTTATTGAATTCGATCCTCAGGTCACCGCTTTCAATTACGGTTACCCTGTTGCATGAAAACACGGTAAAACCCAAAAGGCACAAGAATGTAAGGTTCTTCATGGCTGTATTACTTAATGATTGCCGAGGCATTTTTGTTATAAATTTTTCGGAGCACCTCAGGAGAAAGGCCGAATCCCTGTAACGGCCAGTGATAGTTGAATTGTGATATTTCATAGAAATGCTCATCGTTGGTTTCAAGGATCCTGAAGGTAATACGGTACATTGAAGAATTAAATCCCATATCGGTTCCGTAAACGACCTTATCCTGGTGCTTTTCAATAAACGATTTCATATACCTCGGAATGGTAGCCGTTTCAGCATATCGAGCTGAAATATCGGAATAGAAATTCGGGTATTTATCGAGCATAACGCCGAGCCTGTCAAGGTCATGCATCAGGTTTGCGTAATGGCAGGCGATAAACGTTGTTTTCGGATTTTCCTTAACCGCATTTTCAAGGGTGTTTACCAGTTCATCCAGGTCAAGCAAACCGGGGAGTGAAGCATCTATCTTCCATTCGATGGCATTCATCAGTCCGTCGTTCGTTGAATCCATCTTTTCATACATCCAGATGGGATCGGCCACATGGATGTTGATGGGCATATTGAGTTCAGCACATTTCTGAAAAAGAGGTTTCATCCTGTAATCGTCAAGATGGAGTCCGACTCCTGCAACCGGTTCTGAATAGAGTTCCCCATATCCCTTATCGCCCAGTTCGCCAACGCCTTTGGCCCCCATTTTATGGCAGCGTTCAAGTTCTTTTACAGCGGAAGCCGGAAATGCAGGGGTGTTGTAACCGGTGTAATCGAATCCGCACCAAAGATCAAAACGGTCTTTGTACTTTGAATAAGCTTTTATAAGCGAATCGAATTTGGCACCTGTTGCCATTGTAAGCACAATAGTCTTTTGTATGCCGCATGAATCCATGATTTTAACCCATTCATCAATTTCAGATGCACTAGTTGCGTAGGCATGTGAGTGCATATCAATTACCGGGAATGCCGCCTTCTGAACATGGGTTTCAGGAATCTTATAAATCGACCTGGGCCTGTAATTCCTGAGCAGAATATCCTGCGGGTCCTGAGAGAATCCCCTGAAGCTTAAAGTGATTCCGAATAAAACAAGTAACAGGGTCCGGTATGTAAGGTGGTGAAGAACGGTTTTCATATCAGGCATTATTAATGATTTCCAATTTGTTTTTAATGAGTTGAACTACGGATTGAGTGGCTTTCGGAAATACAACCCGAAGGTCAATTTCTTCATTTCCTGCGAGAGTTTCCTGCAGAGCACGCATGAAAGCATTTTTAGTTTCTGTTGCAAGGTTCACTTTACAAATACCGTTCCGGATAGCCTCCTGAAGCATGGCATCAGGAATTCCTGAACTGCCGTGAAGAACCAGCGGCGAGGTGACGGATTTGCTGATCCGTGAAAGAAGCTCAATTTCCAGTTTCGGGGCTTTTTTATAGAATCCGTGTGCCGAACCTATTGCCACGGCCAGGGCATCCACCCCTGTTGCCGAGACAAATTCTGACGCTTCTTCAGGCTGCGTAAAAGTCCCGGTCATGTCCTGTCCCAGTTTGGCCACAAAGCCCAGTTCGGCTTCAACATTTACATGATGCTTTTTTGCCAGTTCAACAGCTTCCTGTGTGATCCGGATGTTTTCAGCGAAAGGTTTTTCGCTTGCATCAATCATTACCGAGTCAAAGCCATTTTCCAGGCATTGTTTCACCATGCTAACCGAACTTCCATGATCCAGGTGCAGCCAACCTTCAACATCGTATTCCCTCAGAGCATTCTTTGCCATGGCACTGGCAACGCCGATGCCCAGGTACCGTATCGAACTCTCTGAAAGCTGCAGGATTACAGGAAGTTTTAATTCCGAAGCAGCAGTAAGAATTCCTGAAAGGGTTTCGAAATTATAAAAGTTGGCGGCCAGGATGGCTTTTCTTTCCTTTTTAAGCTGTTGAAGTTTTTCGCTGAGCGTCATGGTTTAAAGGTATAGTTGAAATTTTCGGCGGCAATTCGGGTTACCAGCTCAGTGTTTTCAAACGCTCCTGTCCCGCCTGCCCGGGTAGTGTTAATTGCTCCGGTAAGTGCACCCAGTTCAAGGCATTTTTTAAATTGCTCGCCGCTGATAAAACCTTTTATAAAGCCTGCATTAAAGCTGTCGCCTGCTCCTATACAGTCGACAATATGGTTGTTCAGAAACACAGGCTGGCTTACCACGTTTTTCCCGTCCCAGCCGATCGCTCCATCGCTGCCGTTTTTAACAACCACCAGGTTGGCAAAGGGTTTCAGTTTATGGATTCCTTCCTCAATGCTTGTAGTTTTTGTCATGTGCTGCAGTTCCTGCGAATTGGGAAGGAATACATCCACATATGGCAATAATTCCTGTAAAGGTATCTCCCACTTTTCTTCGGGGTCCCATTGGGTATCCAGCGAGGTTGTCAATCCCAGTTCCTTTGCCCTCTGAAACAGGCTGCATATGTCCTTCCGGATTCCGGGCTGAAGAAAATACGATGAAAAATGAAGATGGCGGGCACCGGCAATAAAATTGAAATCAACATCTTTCATACTAAGCTCGTTCATGGCACCGGGGTAAGTCACATTAGCCCTGTCCTGATCATAGTTGAGTACTACGGTGGCACCTGTACTGCTGGTGGATGAAACGGCAACCTGGCGGGTATTGACATGCCGGCGGTTTAAACTATCAATCACAACGCGCGCGAAATTATCATTGCCCACTTTTCCGATGAAAGCGGTTTTAACCGAAAGTGCACTGAGGTTACTGGCGAAGATAGCGGAAGAGCTGCCAAGCACGACATCCATTGTGTTGGCGATGATTTCCTTTCCGATAGCCGGAAAGCCTTCGATCTGATTCAGAATGATGTCTACATTCAGTTCACCGACAACAACAACATCCGTTTCTTTATGACTCATGATTATCTAAATTAATTCTTTTAAAAGATTAGTAAGGCCCGTTAAATTAAATTTACAAAAGTAGCGATCCATGGCACTTTCAATCTTTGATTCCACAATATTATCCGGTTCAATTCCCTGCATGGAGAGGTTCCTGTAAAGTTTTGCTCTTTCGGCCAGCACTTCAGCGTCTTCCCAAATATACCGGCAGCATGTGCGTATCAGCCAGTCGCGCCGCTCTGCCGAATTCGCAAAGAAGTCATCCGCGTTTTCCCCGTCATGAAGCCATTTTTTCCATCGCCCTGAACGGATCACTGCATTCTGCAATGTTTCACGAATCATTGCTGTTTTAGCTATTTTGCCTTCATTATTAAGATTCATCTGCAGATTTTCCAGCTCACAAAGCGCCTCATATTCCATCTCAGTGAATTCAGGGCCTATGTTGGCGGCTCCCATACCCGAAGCAGGGTATTCCTCAGGATTGCTTACATTGTCGGAATAGTGGCCTTTAATAAGGCTGCCGTATTCCGCTGCAATGTGAACCAGGTCCGAAGCTACAGCCGGATCAAATGTGGTGGTATGCAGGTCAGTTCCTACTTTACCTACAACAAAGCAGGGCCACACGTCGTCAAGTCCATTTTGACGTAATCCATGTTTCAGTTTTTCAAGAAATCTCCTGAAAATTCGAAGATCAGCAAGCCCTCCATGGACTTCCTCTGTACCAACCTCGTAGGCTATACGGGGGTATCCGCCATTTCGCCTGAAGTTTTCAGCATGGGTAATGAGTTCGACGGTTCTGTCAGCAACCACATCAATTGAAATGACGGTACCTTTCGAAAGGGTTATGTCAATTGTCGGATCCACGTGTAACAGATCATAACCGGCGTCAATTGAAGCTTCGAACGATTTTTTAACAGCATTCATGCTATCGGCAAAGCTCCATTTCTCACGTGCCTGTTGATCCTTTAACCAGGGACCGCCGTGGTCAACCGCAATGATGACAGGCACCGTGACATTCAAATTACGGGCCTGTAACCGGATGGTCTTTACAAATTCATGCTGCGTAAGCCCTGTATAACCTCCGTCAATATCCACCTGGTTGAGGGTGGCGGCGAATTTAACCGGTGAATTATTTCTTTTGGCCGATTTCAGAGCCGAACGGATTACTGTGATTGAGTTCGGGCATGCAGCAAAGATAGTACGGCGGAGGCCGGTTTTCGCTTCAATTCCTTTTATTTGCTTCAGCAAATAATCCATATATGAAACATCCGCTGAAGCAGCGGCTTTCCTTAATTCTGGGTCCATCCCGATCAATAATTATAAATCCTGAAATCTTCCACTACCCTGGAAATAGCACCGCTCACCGAAGGATTGTCAGGTTTGAGTCCTGTTGCAAGTGATTTATAGAATCCGAGCATCTGGCCGGGTATAATATTGCAGACAGTAAGAAATTCGTCATCAATGTGATTTTCCTCCTCACTCAGCCTGATTGAAGTTTCCAATACGCAATCCTTAACCGGATTTTCGGAGATTCCCATTGTGATCAGGGGTTTATTCCCTTTCCTGGTTGAATTGACAAGGTCTTTTTCATACAGCAGAACATAAGGATTGCCGGAAAAGATGAAAAAGAGCAGGGTAGTTCCGTCAATAACAGCCTTAGGCCCGTGTCTCAGGCCGAGAAAGCTGTCGTTCTTGCAGATAATCCTTCCATCAGTAAGTTCTTGCAGTTTCAGAGCCGATTCGGTTGATGTTCCGTAGAACGGACCAGAACCCAGGAAGACAGCCCTGTTAAAAGGCAATTCGGCAGCCCGCCTGATCTCAGGTGCATATTTTTCAATTATTTTCCTTCCATAGTCATGAAGCTTGCGGACGGTTGTCTCAATCTTTGCCATCTCATCCAGGTGTGCAATAAGCAGTCCGCTTAACAGCATACCGGAATAGCTTCCGGTCATTGCAAGGCTCTGGTCATTCGATTCAGGAGGAAGAACCAGCACATACCGGGGATTTGATGATTTAAGCAAAGCCAGGTTCCCGGTTTTATCGCAGGTTATAACCAGGTGATATACCTTTTTACAGAATTTGTCGGCCAGCTCAACAGCGGCTGTGCTTTCGGGACTGTTTCCCGAACGCGCGAATGATACAAGCAGTATGGTTTCGTTAGTAAAATAAAAGTTTTCAGGGTGAGTTACAAGATCGGTTGTGGGAATGGCAAGGGCTGTTTTACCAAGCCTCCGGTTATACACGCAGTTAAGCGAAAGGCCGATATAGGCACTTGACCCTGCACCGGTAAGAATGATCTTATCGGAATCCTGAACAGCCTTGTTCAGGAATTTCTGAAGTGACGGAATCTCATGTACAAGACTTGTATATATATTGAGCCACAATGAAGGCTGCGATTGTATTTCACGGGCTGTATGAATTCCTCCCTTTTCCTTAAGGAATCCTTCTTCAAAACCAAGAAATTGCATGTGTCGATATTTATAAAGCTTAAGCAAATATATATAATATGAAATTATTAAAAAAATAAAATGAAAGATAAAATCGTAATAAAAAAAGTAAATGAAAGAAATAAACATTACTATCTTTAATTCACTTATTTTATATCTTTAAACAGAAAGGAATATTATCTTTATCTTTCGAAATGAAGTATTTATGACAACAGACAGCAAAATGCCCAAAAATAAAAGAAGTTCCACTGTTGAGCGGCGTAAATTTATCCTGAATGAGCTGAATACCGCCGGCCAGGTACTTGTCCAGACGCTCAGCCGTGAATTCGATGTAAGTGAAGTAACCATCCGTAATGATCTTGAGCAGCTTGAACGGAAAAAAATGCTGATCCGTGCCCGGGGCGGTGCACTGAAAGTGGATAACGGTGTTGGAATTGATCATCATATTTCGGAAAAAGATAAGCTTCATACCGAGGAAAAGGCAAGGATAGGCAGGAAAGCCGCCTCTCTTGTCAAAGAATTGGATACAGTGATAATTGATTCGGGCACCACAACAATGGAAGTTGCCAAGAACCTGGGAAACCTGAAAGAAATCACTGTCATCACCAATGCTTTGAATATAGTAAGCCAGCTGATTCAGCATCCCGGTTTCCACCTGATAATCCCGGGAGGTTACCTTCGGAAAAATTCACTTTCACTGATGGGCCCGCTGGCTGAAAAAAACTTTCAAAACCTTTACGTTGACAAGGTATTTTTGGGAGTTGACGGATTCGACACGCGACATGGCATTTACACGCCCAATATTGATGAAGCTGCACTGAATGAGATCATGATCCGCAATGCAAGGGAAGTGATCCTTGTTACCGATTCTTCAAAATTCGCCAGGAAGAGCCTTGCCTATATCTGTGGTATTGAAAGGCTTCACAAAGTGGTTACCGACAGCGGTATTCCCGAGGAAGATAAAAAAAGGCTTGAGGACGCGGGCATTGAAGTTATTATTGCCTGAAACACTAAAAAAATGGCTGCCTGAACATATCAGGCAGCCGAACCCCTAACTAAAAACCAAATTTTACTATTTACCGCTCTTATTCATCATTACCGGAATTTTTTCACTGAACTCAGGCAAAGGTGTAACCAGGTTTCCTACATCCGACCAGTCGCCATTCATAATACTCATTGAAAACGACATCGCATCGGAATTGATTTTGAAAACTTCTCGTGAGATTCCGAATTCCATCTTGATTGTATTTCCTTCTTTGGTCATGTTACCGGGCAGAACAGCATTTTCGTTGTCAAATCCCATAAAAGGCCAGCCCGGATCGCCATTGATCATATCCACCATGCTGGGGGCAAACCACCCGCCAAACAGGTTTCCTTCCACGGCATAGTCCACGCCCATTTCTTTCATTGAAAAGCCTGTAGCCACCGAATTGTCAACATCCATGTATACACCGAAGATATGATCGTTGATACCGGCGTTCTCCGCAATCGAATCGAATTCAACATATACATACACGTAGTTGGCATCATAATCAACTTTTGCCGTGTCGATGGCCCCTTTCCCTGAAAGTTGAAAATCAGGGTAAGTCACGTTATTCCAGTCGTCAAATGTTCCGTCGTTCATATCCACAAGTGCTACTTTATCAACCCTCAGAATGGTGTGGAATACGTAAGGCTTTCCCTCGACCGTTGCATTCAGCGATATCACATAGTTTCCGATTTGAGCAAACGTGTGAACCACCGAATCGCCGGCAACATCAGGAGTGTTATCGCCAAAATTCCATGAAACATCCTGGGCGTTTGATGCTTTGTTTACAAAAGTCACATCCAGGCCGTTATAGTAAGTTTTGAAATCAAGAGGAGCCGTTTCGGTAAGCGTATAATTACCCTCCTTGCTGCAGGACATGATGGTGAAGAACCCTGCAACGGCAATGTACAACAAAATATTACGGATATTTTTCATGATTCTTTTTTTTAATTGTTGGGAACAGCCAGTTTGTTTGTACTGAGCTCACTTGACGGGATGGGGTATACCGTAGAGGCGTCGGCAGCATGGATAACTACACCGCCTGAAGCTAAACCGGGTTCACTGCCTGTGGGTATTCCGTTATAACTGTCGAGATGGAAGCCCCAGTAATTTCTGACAATGTCTTTTCCGTTTCTCAGGAGGTCAAATATCCTCTGGCCTTCAAAGGCAAGTTCGATCCTTCTTTCCTTAAGCACCACATCAGTAATGTTGTTGTTTGTGGCAACCGCCAGGTAATCGTTCAGGTCGCCGCCTTCCGGAACAAGCATCCTGTTCGTTCTTATTTCGTTCACGTCGGCAAGGGCAGCGTCCAGGTTCCCTGTTTTGGCATAAGCTTCTGCCCTGTTTAGGTATACTTCGGCAAGACGCAGCATGACAGGCGAACTCAGGGTTGACAGACCTTCCTGCCCCGAGAACTTGCTGATGTAATACAGAACAACGCCGTTTTTCAATCCCGGTTCCTGTGTTTCAATATACGACCAGCGCTGATCCACATCCATGAGTTCTGTGCCGTATCCCATATCTTTCAGTAATGACGGGGAAGCTCCTTCTTCACCCCAGCAGGCTTCACCATTGTAAATCATGGATGCAACGGAAGCTTCTTTCTTGTCGTCGGTTACAGTGAAGGGAATGCACCAGATGGTTTCGGGTGATGATTTTGCACCGGCAAAATAGCCGGGGAAAGATTCAGCCGTTTCAAGGGAATAATTACCCGAATTAATTACAGAATCGGCATAAGCTATTGAGTTTTCATAATCGCCCTTATACAGGTAGACTCTTGAAAGCATAGCCCATGCGGTATATTTTGTCGCGTAGCCCCTTGTGTTCCTCGCTTCGGGAGTTTCAGCACTCATCAGGGCGGCAGCTGTCTTAAGGCTCGAAATGATGTAATCATATGTTTCGGCCAGAGTGGCTCTTGCCTTGGGAGCACCGTCAGATGATGATTCACGCAGAATAACGCCAGGTAAACCGGCGTTGGCCTCAGAATAGGGCCTTGCAAAAACACGCACAAGGCTGTGGGTGGCATAAGCCCTCAGGAAGTAACTTTCACCCTTCAGGTGGTCGGTAAGTACATCACTTCCTTTTTCGTCTGCCATCTTAATGGCGACATTGGCGCCATAGATAATTTTATAAGATACTTCCCAGAAGCTGTTTATGTTTGATTTCTCCGATATCCGGTCTTTAAACCTGAAACTGTTGATCAGGTCGTCCTCGGTTTTGTAACCGCATACAATGTCGTCGCTTGCGAAATCGCTCAGCTGGAAATACTGACGCAGGTACCAGTTGTTTGTGCTACCTTCATCGGGGAAATCCTTGAACTGGGCGTAGCACCCGTTCACCAGGCTTACCAGTCCGTCAGATGTGTTTTTGATCTGGTCACCAGTGAGTGCAGCACTGGGAATCACATCCAGATCGCAGCTTGCCAGGTATAGGAAACCAGGCAGGAGCATACTATATAATAGTGCCTTTTTCATTTTTTCTCTTAAGTTTTTTGTTTTAGAATCTTACTTGTATGCCAAGTACATATTGCTTGTTGTTGGGATATTTAAATTCTGCGTAACCGGGCAAATTTCCGGTAGATGAAGCTATAGATACTTCGGGATCCTGTCCCCAAAACCTTGTAAAGGTATAGAGGTTGTCAGCACCAATTGAAACTGACAATCCGGTTAGCTTCATTTTTGATACCAGTGCGGTCGGAAGGTTGTAAGTGAGTGTAATATTGCGAACCTTCAGGTAGTTTCCATCCTCAATATACCGGGTGGAAGGATCGTATGAATTGCTGGCATTCTGAGGCAGCGGATGATTGGCATTGTCGCCCGGCTTTTGCCAGATCTTCCAGTCGTCACGAGGCATCATTACGTTGAAGCCTGCGTCCTGCAAATCATGATCCACATATCTTCTGAAGTAGTTGTAAATTTTGTTTCCGGTTAGGAAAGAGAAATTTGCCCGGAGTGAGAGGTTTTTATATTTCATTTCGGTACCAAAACCGCCCTGGAGTTTCGGAATAGGGCTTCCGTATTCAATATTCCGGGCTGCCTGGTAATCGTGTGTGGGATTGCCGTCTTTTCCTACCCAAAGCATGGATCCATTTTCAGGGTCGATACCGTAATATTCCTTGGCATACCATGAGTAGAGCGAACCTCCGTCGTGATATATTTGCATAATACCGTAGGCATTGGCATTATAAATGGTATCGCTGCCAAACCCCGACAGGCTGTTCTTGTTATAGCCCATTGAAAAGTCGGTTGTCCATGTGAAATTCTGTGTTTTCACATTGGTTGAACTAATTCCGATTTCGACTCCTTTATTATGGGTTTTTCCAATGTTCTGCCACTGTTTTCTGAAACCTCCCGAAGGGGGCAGGTCACGGTAAACCAGCAGGTCGTTTGTAATGTTGTTGTATACATTCAGTTCAAAGGTGATCCGGTTGAAAAGGCCGATTTCAATTCCCGCATTGTACTGGTCGGTCTGTTCCCAGGTCAGATCAGGGTTGGCCCTCCGGTATGGCACTGCTGCCGTTTCGCCGTCATACTGGGTGGCATAACTGAACTGTTCAAGATACATGTAAGGACCGATATCCTTCATCCCTGTTTTTCCCCAGCTTGCCTTTAATCTCAGGTTGTCAATAAAGTCAACGCCTTCCATAAAGGATTCCTTGTTGATATTCCAGGCGGCCGAGAAACTGGGGAATATAGCCGTCCGGTTTTTAGCCGTAAACGATGACGACTGGTCAACACGCAGTGAACCAGTAAGGAAGTATTTATTGTTGTAAATGTAATTAACCTGGGAAATTAGCGATTGCATGAACGATTTGTCAGGTGCACCTTCTATTTCATATTGACCCGCTGCAACAGTAGGGACTTTTAAGCCGTCAGGAATTCCGGTACCCGAACCTCTAATATAATCAGTGTTATCGCCCTGAGCTTCAAAACCAACAAGTCCTGTAAGTGAATGTATGGTTCCCAGGAAATTGAATTTTAACAGGTTGGTTGTTATCCCTCCAAAACTCATATCACTCTGTGAATTTACATACCCAGTACCGTAATAGGCCAGGTTATCGGCAAGTGCCGAATAATACTGTTTGTCGAGGTAGGAACCGGCACTGATGCGGTTTGTTGTCGAGAAAGTCAGCCAGTTGGTAAGTTTGATATTCAAGTCAAGATCATAATCCAGGTTGAATCCCATGTTGGTGAGTTCTGAATTCCTGGCTGCCTGCAGGGGATTGATCTTATCTTTCGACCAGATTCCTGTTGCATTTTTAAAGCTCCTTATTTTTCCATTGGCATCATAGGGATTGTCCCACGGCATACTGGTGTATGAATAATAAATATTCATATAATCGGCACCACGTGTTTTCGATCCGCTGAGGTTTATGTTATTTGAAAGGGTTACCTTGTCAGAGAAATTATAAGTAGTATTTGCTCTTACATTTACCCGTTTATAGCCTGAATTGATAAATGTTCCGTCTTCATCGTAATAGCTTGCTCCTAAATAATAATCCAGCTTACCTGCTTTGCCGGCCGAAGACAGAAAGTAGTTCTGAACGAGGGCAGGATTAAAGGCTTCATCAAGCCAGTTGGTATTTGTTTTTAACACCGAATCCGGCCTGGCTGCAAGGAATTTTCTGTCATCAATTACATAAAGGTTTGGATCCCTGAAATACTCCCTGTGGTAATTGTATAACGTTTTGCTATCCATCATTTTTACATGGCCATGGTCTGCAACGCGCATGCCGGTAACCGCTTTGAATTCAAATTGTGGTTTTTGCGATGTGGCTTTTTTGGTTGTAACTACGATAACCCCTCCGTTTGCCTGTGAACCGTACAATGCAGTTGCACCTGCATCTTTCATAACGGTGATGGTTTCCACATCGTTCGGGTCGAAATTACCACCGATGATTCCGTCGACCACATAAAGTGGACCTTGTGGGGCATTAAAGGATGAAATACCCCTGATCCGAACATCGGGTGCAGCTCCGGGAGTTCCGGTACCCTGAGTGACCTGGATGCCCGGGACTTTCCCCTGTAACATCGATCCTATGTCATTTGCGGTAACATCCATCAGTTTATCCGATGACACTGTGGTTACGGCACTTGTTATTTCATTTCTTTTCTTTGAACTATAGCCCATCACAACCACAGTTTCAAGGGATGTAATATTGGGTACCATACTCATTGTAATAGTCCGCTGGGTACCAACGGTTACTTCTTCAGTGTTGTATCCGATATAGCTAAAGACCAGCACACTGGATTCGTCCGGGACGTTGATCGAAAAATTGCCGTCCACATCGGAAATTACTCCCTGGTTTGTTCCTTTTAAAAGGATATTAACCCCTGGCAACGCCTGGTCGTCCTCAGAAGACAGTACCTGTCCCTTAACGGCAATCTGCCCGTAAGTGCAGGTAAAACCTGTAAGAATCAGGCTTAAAATCAGCCAGATCTTTCTTAAATGGTCAGAAAACATTTTCATGAATCAGTAGTTATTTGATTTTAATTTTCAAAACAAAAGCAAAAAGAGTAAGAAAACTTTCATTTCATTATTAAAGCAAATGTAAAAATTATTTTTAACGATTATTATCTTTTGATATATTTTTTTTCGTTGAAAATTAGTTATGAAATCTTATTAATTTATCTTTGTCGTATAAATTTCACTTTTCATGAAAGCAAACCGACTTTGGCTCACTTATGCTCTTGTCACCACTTTATTCTGGGGTGTATGGGGTGCATTTATCGAAATACCTGAAAAGGCCGGATTCCCTGCCACTCTCGGCTATATGGTATGGGCCCTGACGATGATCCCTTGTGCCCTGTTTGCATTGTATAAAATAAACTGGAAACCTGAGAAGGACCTCCGATCGGTTATTCTTGGTTCCGCTACGGGGTTCCTCGGTGCGGGTGGTCAGCTCCTGCTCTTCCAGGCCTTACGTTCGGGTCCCGCTTACATAGTCTTTCCGATTATTTCACTTTACCCTGTTTTAACGATTGCCTTATCCATTATTTTCTTAAAAGAAAGAACCCGTTTTAAACAATGGACAGGAATTGTACTTGCCCTTGTAGCCATGTTCTTTTTGTCGAATCCCCAGAATAACCCGGTGCAGTCAACAGGAATGGGTTGGCTTGCACTATCGATACTTGTTTTCGTAATGTGGGCCATACAGGCGTATGTGATGAAATTCGCCAATAACACCATGCGGGCTGAAAGCATCTATTTTTACATGGCGATCACATCGTTAATCCTGGCACCTTTGGCTTTATTCATGACCGATTTTTCAGTGGCTATAAACTGGGGTTTTAAAGGACCGTGGCTTGCCGCCATGATTCAGATCCTGAATGCCATTGGCGCCCTGACCCTGGTGTATGCCCTCAGGTACGGCAAGGCAATCATTGTGGTGCCGATGACCGGACTTGCCCCTGTAATCACAATCATCCTTTCTCTTATTATATATGGTGTGGTTCCCGGCGGTGTTTTGCTCTCAGGCCTTGTTCTAGCCTCCATAGCCATGTTTTTGCTGGCGGAATAAGTAATTGCCCCGGCCTTTAGGCCGGGGATCAGATAAGATATTTCACTACCCCGACCTTAAGGCCGGGGCAATTTTTTGGCATATATCTTGATTTACAATAATTCTTATTCTACAATATGAATTATCAGGAACTTAATTCGAGATACCTCCAGGTTTTTGACTATATATCAAAAAGCCGGATCAAAGACGCACTGGATGCCCTTGGTTTTTTATGCAATAACAGCAGGAACCGCGATTTCAGGGAACAGCTTGACAACCATTCGGAAACTTACCTGAATATGCTGAAATATGCGTTCGAGCTGAATGATGATCCTGAGAAAGAAAAGGTATACAACCGGCTTGTCAAAGCTATCATTTCACTTGCGGATGATGTTAAGGAAGATATCATCCGTTCAAATAAGCTGCTCAGCTACTATAAGCTTAAGCTGAACCCTGACAGCCTGTCGGAAAACCTGGTAGCAGATATTTCCAGGATGGTTGAAGAGTTGTCGCTGCAATTCGAGACAAACACTGATAACGTCGATCTTTCAGAACTGTATAAATCTAAAGAATATAAAGAAAACATACGAACCCTTTTCAGAATAATCTGGCATTCCGACAAATTAAAGGATACAGAAATCAAGTTATTGTCGGATATCAGCGCCCCGAATACAATTGCCTGGTATGACAAATGTGTGGTTGTTAGTGCCATTACCTTGTCATTAATCCGCCATTTTGACAGTGCTAAAATCGATTTGCTTTTCAGGTTTTATGAAGCAGGTGAGAAACAGATCTGGCAGCGAGCCCTTGTAGGTCTTGTTTTAGGACTGGCTTTTTACAACCGGCGCATCAGTTACTATCCCGAAATCCTCCAGCGGCTGAAAGCCCTCCAGGGAATGAACCGGGTGAATAAAAGCATTGAAATCATAGTTCAGCAGTTCATCAAAGCCAGGGAAACCGAGAAAATCACCCGCAAGATCCAGCAGGAGATACTTCCTGAAATGATCAGGATCAAATCGAAACTTGAAGAAAAGCTTGATCTTGAAAATATGCTCTCCTCAATAAATCCCGAAGATAAAAATCCCGAATGGGAAGGATTTTTTAAGGAATCGCCTGATGTTTACAATAAGCTTGAGGAATTCACAAACCTGCAAATGGAGGGAGCCGATGTATTCCTTGGGGCCTTTGCCATGCTCAAGCATTTTGATTTCTTCAATGAAATGAACAACTGGTTTGTTCCTTTCTATAAAGAAAATGAATATATAGCCGAAGCTTTTGAAGGAGTGAGCGAAGGCGTGAACCTTAAGATGTTCGGAGAGGGCATAGAAAAGAGCAACTTCCTCTGCAATTCAGATAAATATTCGTTCTGTCTGAACATCCGCCAGATGCCGGCCTTTCAGAAATCAACGGTTATGGAACTGTTTAACATGGAACTGAAGGCGATGAATGAAATGGCCGTGGATGACGAGATGATCAATGCGGATTCTGCCACGCGTATTATCATTACACAGTATTTTCATGACCTTTACAGGTTCTATAAATTGTACCCCCTGCGCACTGAATTCGATGATGTCTTTAAACTTCCCGTACCGATTTATGAAACCGAATTCTTCAGGAACTGGATTGATGACAGTCGTATTCTGAGAAATATAGGCGAATTCTTTTTTGAGAAGAACTATTTCAGAGATGCACTGGGCATTTTCAGGCAGATAGTTGAATCGACTAACAACTATGAACTCTTTGAAAAAATCGGATATTGCTATGAGCAAACCGGTGATTTTGATAAAGCGCTTGAATACTATCATAAGGCCGAGCTGCTTGACAAAAACAAACTTTGGCTGATCAACAGGATAGCCTGGTGTTATAAGAAGAAAGGTGAGTTTGAACTGGCAATCGGATATTACCTTGAAGCTGAAAAACTTGAACCCGACAACCTTCAGGTGCAGGCCTACCTTGGTCATGTTTACATGGAAACCGGTGATTATGAAAAGGCCCTGAAGTATTATTTTAAAGTGGAATATCTTCAGCCTGATAATTTTAAGGTGTACAGGCCAATTTCATGGTGTTCATTTATGCTCGGGAAATTTGACAATGCGGCAAAGTACCTCGAAAAACCGCTCCTGCACGGCACAAGCAAGAATGATTACCTTAATCTCGGGCATATATACTGGTGTAAAAATGAAAGACAGAAGGCAATAGAAAACTACAGACAAAGCCTTATTGTTTCAGGCATGGATATCGACTGGTTTTCAAAAGCGTTTCCCGAGGACAGCAAGTATCTTGGACAGTTTGGCATAGAGCAGATTGATATACCCATGATGATTGATTATATCCGTTTATCGGTTACCGGATAAAAACTTGACCTTTTGGCCGATAAATTCAGTCATTTGGTAGATAAAGGTTGTTTGTGCATCTTTATTTTTTAAATTTGATGCCCTTGTATCTATCAGTATGTCTAAAAAATTTGTTCCTCTTTTATTATTATACCTTTCCGGTTTACTGATTCCGGCATCCCTTTTCTGCCAATCTGATGAAGTGGTTCGGATCTCGGCAAATTTTAACCGCGTCCCGACAGTTACAGTCCTGAACTACCTTGAAGAAAAAGGCGGGGTTAAGTTCTTCTATAAAGAAGAATGGTTTGTAAAGGATTCAGTGACCGTACGTTTTTCAAACCATACAGTGAGTGAAGCGATTGATCTGATGTTCAGTCGCAAACCGTATACGTATCGGGTTGTTAACGGTAACAAGATCGTATTGCTTCCCAGGGCACAGGTTGCCTTGCTGGCCGGACAGATGCCGAATTTCAGCAATAACGGTTCCGATGAGGATTTCAGCATCGTAGGCAACGTGGCCGAAATAGGAAAGCACAAAACGGCTGCTGTGACGGGTAAGGTAACTGACGGTAAAAGCGGGGAACCCGTGATTGGCGCCACCATACAAATTCAGAACCTGCAACAGGGTGTGGTAACAAATACACAGGGTGATTACAAACTTCTGATAGCCCCCGGGCTTTATACTCTGATTGTTTCAAGTGTAGGATATGAAACATCACAGTTCAACATAAAGGTAATCAGCAACGGTGAATTCAAAATGGAGCTGTTTGATAAATCAGTGCGTTTTGATGATATCGTCATTTATGGACAGCGGCTCGATAAAAATGTATCCGGTCACCAGATGAGCATGGTAGAATTGAATTTGCGTGAAATCGGGCAGCTTCCTTCGGTTGCCGGTGGAAGAGATATTCTTAAGGGCCTTACCATCATGCCCGGTGTAAAATCGATAGGAGAATTCAGTTCTGGAATTAATGTAAGGGGTGGAGGTGAAGATCAGAACCTGTACCTGGTGAATTCAGCACCACTGTTTTATACAGCCCATGTCTTCGGCCTGGTTTCTGTCATCAATCCCGATGCGGTGGATAAACTAACACTTTATAAAGGTCATATCCCGGCCAGTTATGGGGAGCGGGTGTCGTCGGTAATCGACATAAAAACAGCTGATACGCCGCCTAAAAAATTCACAGCAAAAGGAGGAGTCGGAATTTATGACAGCCGGCTTATGTTTACGGTTCCTGTAGTAAAGGATAAGGTGTTTTTTGATATTGGTGCCCGGGCCAGTTACTCAGGCTGGCTTCTGGATATGATGAAAGATTATGATCTGAAAAACAGCAAAGCCGGTTTTTATGATGTGAACAGTTCGGTTCATCTGAATCTCGGGAAAAGCCATATCTCTGTTTCAGGTTACTATGGTTATGATGAATTCAGGTTCTCGTCCTATGTAAAATATCAATACCAGAACAAACTGGCATCGCTTAACTGGAAATACCTGCATAATTCAAATCTTGCTTCCTATCTGACCCTGGCTTACAGTGATTATAATGTTGACAAGGACGCAATCAATACAGCTACTACGAAAAGCCGACTGAATTCGCAGATTCAGTACAGGAGCTTTAAATACCGGATTCAATATGGCGGATTTCAGAAACACAATATTGAGGCAGGAATAAGTTTTAACCGGTATGATATAGCCCCCGGAAAGTTCGGACCCCTGGACAGCATATCTCTTGTTCATTCTGCTTCACTTGATAAAGAACAAGGATATGAAGGAGCCGTTTTCTTTGATGATGAATTCAGCCTGAATAACCGGATCCTGATCAATATTGGCTTGCGGTATTCCGGTTATGCTGCTATGGGACCGGGACACGTGGCACAATATTTACCCAACATGCCGATCGACACAGTCAACATAAGCGGTTATGCGGATTACGCGAATAAGGATATGATCAAATTTTACAGTGGACTGGAACCGAGAATTTCAATGAGATTAAAACTGAATGACGAAAGTTCACTGAAGATGAGCTACAACAGAAATGTCCAGTATCTTGCATTAATATCCTATTCCTCAGTTTCAACTCCGAGCGATATATGGAAAATGGCCGGAGCCCATATCAAGCCTCTTATAGCTGACCAGTTTGCCCTTGGTTTTTACAGGAATATGTTGAATAATACCATTGAGACTTCAATTGAAGTGTATTATAAAGGGCTCAAAAATGTGATTGACTACATGGACGGCGCCTCACTTGAAATGAACAATCATATTGAGACGGAATTAACCGAGGCAAAGGGCAGGAACTATGGTTTCGAAATTATGGTGAAGAAAAATACAGGCCAGGTAGATGGTTGGATCAGTTACACGTATTCCCGCTCATTGAGGAAAACGTTCTCCTCTTTCAGCAATAAGAAAATAAATAATAATGAATATTATCCTTCCTCTTATGACCGGCCGCACGATTTCAGTATGATTGCCAATTTTCATCTGAACAAGAGAATTATCTTCAGCGGAAACTTCTCTTACTCAACAGGCAGGCCGATCACTCTTCCCGAAAGCTTTTATGACCTCGGCAATGATCAGGTAGCCTTGTATTCTGAAAAGAACAAGTACCGCATTCCTCCTTATCACAGGCTTGACCTGACCATGACAATGAATGAAAGCCTGAGGCTGCATAAAAAATGGAAAGGATACTGGAGTTTTTCAATTCTGAATGTTTACGGCAGGAAAAACCCCTATACAATATATTATAAACAACAGGAACCTAATGCTTCTAACAACTACGAGCGTTTTAATTTATATAAGCTTTACCTTATCGGCAGACCGGTTCCTACGCTTGCTTACACCTTTATTTTTTAGTGTGATATGAGAAAGCTGTTTTTTGCAGGATTATTTATAATATCTCTTATAACCTGGACTTGTAGTGAGGTATATGATCCGGAAGATATTGACACTTCTGAACCGATATTAGTTGTTCAGGGCATGGTTCAGTATGGCGAATTCCCGCAGGTTACTCTTACATGGGCGAGGAATTATGGGCAGCAGACTCCGGATTATGTTAGTGGTGCTACTATTACCATTGAAGATGATTTTGGACGAAGCACCATATTTGAGGAGATTTCAGCCGGGCAATACACTGCTTATGGTATTGTCGGTGACATTGGACAATCCTACCGGTTGATAGTGAGATTAGCCGATAGCAGCCTGTTTCAATCCAACTGGCAACGAATTGAAAGAATCCCTCAAATAGATAGGATTTACGCAGAACCGGGAGAATATAAAATACTTTATTATAATTCTTCCGGCGAACCCATGGTTCAAAACCAGGTCGGATTGCAGGTGAAATGCGATTTAAGTGATTATAGTCAATCAACTGTGTATTACCGGTTCAATACCAGGATGGTTAAACTCATGGTGAAAACAGAAGATATTGGCAGCCCTGCATCTCACGGCGTGTATATGTGGGAGACGCATTCGATGGACAACACGTACACCGTTGATTATACCACTTTAAGCAATAACCGCCAGTTATTGTTACAGCACAATATAGGTTTTCTCCGTTATTTTTATGATGCCACATTAGAGACTGAAACAAGCACAGCCCCGTTTACCGAGGGTTGGATTCTTACATGTGACATATATTCCATTTCAAAGGATGTATATTCTTATTATAACTCGATTAACAAACAGCTGAATCCGGATAATCAGATTTTTGCACCGGCAACGTCTCAGGTTAAAAGTAATATGTCGTATGTCGCCGGTTCTGTGACAAGAGTCGCAGGTGTTTTCGAGGCATGTGCAAAACTAAGGATTTACAAGGGTTTTGCATGGAAATCAAAAACCGAATACAGAACTAAAGATCTGTACTATTTTCCTGAGGTGGGTTCCGGATCACAGGAGCGCTTGCCCCCGGATTTCTGGATTTATTTTTAGAATGATCATATGAAGGTTATAAAACCAATTATTTTCAGTGTCTTTTTCAGCGCTGCGATCTTCTTTCCGACACAGGTCACATCACAGCAGGTTCGGTATAATTATGCCGGCAATGAATTAGTATACGTGCATCTTGACAAATCGACATACGTTGCAGGGGAGTCATTGAAATATAAGACATACCTTGTCAACGCGCTTAATCCGGGCAGTGCCCTGTGCAGTAAAATACTATATTTCACGCTTTCCGGCGGGAATGAGGTGATTAACTGGAGAATAAACATCACCGGCAAATCAATGGCAGGTTCATTTCCATTGCCCGACCGGTTAAAAGAAGGAATGTATCAGCTTACAGCATATACAAACTGGATGCTGAACGATGATCCTTCAACATTCTTCAAACAGAAAATTTTAATCACAAGCCTTTCAAAAGAAACGGGAAATCAAATCAGGGTGCTCGACAATACTAACCGGGATGTTGAAGGTGAGGATCAGGAATCGGTTTTGCAGGCTGTGACTGACAGAAAAGAATACAGCATAAATCAGCCCGTTAATCTTGAAATTAGTATGCCGACAGCCGGGAAAATCGCAGACCTGTCCGTTAGTGTAAATGCAGATAACCCTTTTACCGAAATTCTGGATCATAAGGATATTACAGATGCAATACCTCTTCAGAAAGGAAATTTAAGGCAGAAGAATGTTATTAACTGTTTCTACCCTGTAGAAGACAAAGGTTTTATCCTTTCAGGCCGGATTATTTCTCTTCAGCCCCTTTCAGAGCCATGCAATGTATGGCTTTCGGTTGTTGACAGTATTAAACCTGCGTTGCAATATTCATTGACTGATTCCCTGGGAAATTTCAGGTTTTACCTCAGCAGTCAATTTGATAATAAAGAACTGATCATACAACTCGCTGATCCGGAAAAGAACCGGGATTGTCGCATGGAGCTGTTTCCCAAAGCTTATATTGCCGACACGGCTACAAATACAATGTTTCTTGATTCGATTCATGAATCGTATCTGAAAACCTGCGAGGACATAAGGCTTATTGAGGCCGTATATGAAAATGAAGAGACTCCGGGTAAGCCGGGAACCACAACCCGCAAATTGAGTTTTCTCAGAAAACCGGATAAAGTTATCATACCTTCTGAATTTTCTGACATGAGGAATTTCAAGGAAATTGCCAATAATATTGCCCCCGATATCAGGTTTCTATCGCGGAGCGGGAAATTCAACCTGTTGGTTCTGAATATCGTAAATTCATGGGATGAGTGCAATCTTGTTTTATTAAACGGTGTACCGTTTACCGATATGGCCTATGTTTCAACACTCGGAACAAAAGACATCAAAAGGATAGAAATAATTAAATCAAAAGTTCTGGTTGGTGATATAACCCTTCCCGGATTGGTTTCAATTTACACATACAAGACAGAAATACCGGAGCATTATCTAAAGAGTTTTGCTGTCCGTTTCATGAATTCGGTTATGGATGCCACATCACAACCTCAGGAAACCAAAGCGGAATCAATGCAGGGAAATCATTTCCCCCAAATCAGAAACTGCGTGTATTGGAATCCCTTTATTAAAACTGAGGGGAATAAGCCGGTTTCTGTCATCTTCCCTGCACTCATGCTGCAAGGCCATTTTAAGGTTCAGGTTGAAGGTATCACTGAAGACGGAATACCGGTACATGCTTCGGCATCATTTGAAGTAAAAGAATAAGAAAAAGGATATGAAACGTCTCACCGCATTTTTGACCCTTCTGTTTATAATTGTAAGAGCCTGGTCACAACAGGACAACTGTAACTGTTCATCATCCGATGAATACAGCCGGTGGCTGCTAAAAGGCCTTATAGGGGTGGAATATTTCAATCCCGTAAACGGATATAAAGGATCACAGTATTTGCAGGATTGGGCATACGGAGATGTAGAGCTCACCGATGGCGAAATTATCCGTGATATTATAATACGATATGACCGGTACGCTGATCAGCTTTTGTGGCTTAGAAAAATGGATTACCGCAAGGGTATGCTCAATAAGGATATTATTACAGGTTTTACTGTAAAAGATTTTTGGAATAAGCCGCAATCACACTTTACCAAGAGAAGGATCTTTCTGCCATGGCTCGATTCAACTGAAGTTTTTCTGCAGGAATTGGTAGTGGGGGATATTTCATTTTATGTATACAGGAAGGTAAAGGAAGAACCTGTTGAATACAATCTGATGGACAATACCCGGTATATACTCCAAACCGGTGGCAAAGATTATGTTATTCCACTCAAACGTAAAAGTCTGCTTGAGTTGCCCTTTATTGTCAAAGCCGACATGAAAAAGGTGCTTCGTCACAACCGAATTTCAGTCCTCAATAACGAGAAAGGCATGGCTATGGCAATTGATTTGTATAACAGGAGAAGTGAGAAGTGAGAGGTGAGTAGGGAGTAGGGAGTAGGGAGTAGGGAGTAGGGAGTAGGGAATAAGAAGACCCTAGAGTCCCTAAGGTCTCTAGAGTCTCTTTAACTGCTACGCTTTATTACACCAATATTTTAGTGGTAAGGTTTGTTATACTGGTTTTGATGGCATCGAACGGTTTGCCGTCTTTTGTTGAATCCTGTTCCACGATCATATATTTCATTCCTGCAGTGTCTTTGGCTGCAAGGATACGCTTAAAGTCGATCACGCCGGCGCCGACAGGTGCAAAATCGGTTTCACCGTCGGTTGTGAATTTCGGAGCTTCCTTGGTGAACATATCCTTCATATGCCAAAGCTGGAAGCGGCCCGGGTATTTCTTAAAGAGGTCAACCGGATCCTGTCCTGCCTTGTTCACCCAGAATAAGTCGAGTTCCATAGTTACAAGATCTTTATCGAGTCCCGGCATGATGATGTCGAAATAGGGCACCACACCGTTGAGGTTGGCAAATTCAAAGTTATGGTTATGATAGCCGAACTGGATGCCGTTTTCTTTCATGATTTTTCCGACCTGGTTCCAGTCCTGAACCATTTTCTTATAGCTGTCCACTGTGCGTGCTTCGGCAACCACCCATGGCTGTATGCAATATTTTACACCCAGTTTGGCATGATCTTCAGCCATATATTTGGCATTGTCAAGGGTAATACCCTGTGCTTCCACCTGTGTGTGGCTGCTGAGTATTTCCATTCCAAGATCATTTACAAGCTTTTTAAAAGCATCGGGTTCCATGCCATAGAATTTCCTGTCGGAATAACCTGCCAGTTCAAGGTATTTAAAACCGATGTCGGAAACTTTTTTCAGAGAACCGGGAACATCAGCCTTCATGGCATCGCGGATGGTATACAACTGCAAAGCAAGACCGAAAGTTTTAGGGTCAACTGATTTAAAGTCCAATGCTGATGCATTTTGTGCGAGCACCCAGGCACCCAACATTCCTGTGGCCGACATTCTCAGAAATTCCCTTCTGGATGTATTGTTTTTCATAATAATAAGAGGTTTAAATTATATAGAATTAATTTGATCATCCGGAATACTGAACAAACCTGAGAAGTTTGAAAAGGGTTCACTTTCAAATCTTCATGTTATAAAAATAGTAAAAAAGATTGATACTGGATACTGGATCCTGGATACTGGATAAGATCGTCTTTCATTAGGCATTTTCAAGCTCCTCGCAATGACGAACTATCTCTCACCTCTGATCTTCTTTACCTCTTCAGCGTTAACCGCATCTGCCTTATTTCCCCACGTATTCCGTATATACGATAATACATCCGCTATTTGCTGATCCGTAAGGTAATTCTGTGCCGGCATAATTTGTGTTCCGTATTGTTGACCCATCACAGTAATTGGCCCTTCCAGTCCCGAAAGCACAATGCGAATCAGTGTATCTGCCGGGCCGGTGACCAGTACGTTGCCGGCGAGGGGAGGGAACTGGCTTCTTACCCCGTTGCCATCGGGCTGATGACAGGTAAGGCAGTATTTTACATATTCATTCTGGCCTGTGGCAATGGTTCCCTGTTCCATAACCGAAGAATCCTGTTTATTTGCAACCTCTTTTTCACCGGTTGTGCCTTTGCAACCGAATGCCAGGCTAAGAGGTACAATTAAGACAGCCAATATGAAAATCCTTCTCATTTTATAGTGTACGTGATTTTCCAAATTCTTCCCTTTTCCGAGTCAGATACATAAATTGATCCGTCAGGTCCCTGTGCCAGTCCCGTAGGCCTGTATTTGATATCATTCATATTCTGGATCGGTTTGATCCCGGCGAATCCGTCAGCAAAGGTTTCCCATTCGCCCGAAGGCAGGCCGTTTTTAAAAGGCACAAAGGCAACGAGGTATCCCTTTTGTTCGAGAGGGGCACGGTTCCATGATCCATGGAATGCAATAAAAGCACCGTTCCTGTATTTTTCGGGGAACATGGTGCCTGTATAAAACAATATATCATTGGGTGCAAGGTGGCCGGGGAAGGCCATTATGGGGTCTTTCGCATCTTCACAGCGTCCTTTTTTCTTCGTGTCTCCGCCGTATTCAGGAGCAAGGAGCTTTATTTTCTGAAACTGGTCATAGTAACAATATGGCCAACCGAAGTTATCGCCGTCTTCAACAAGAAGAAATTCTTCAGCAGGCAATTCAGCGCCCTGTTGTTCGGTGAATAATTCGGGATAGAACTGGTAAAGCTGATCTCTTCCGTGCTGAACCACATAAAGCTTATTGTTTACGGGGCTCCACGTAATGGCAACCGAATTTCGTATGCCTGTCGCATAACGGTGCCCGTCTTTTACCTGGTCCTGGTTGGGTTTGTCGGCTTTGAACTTCCATATACCGGCATGCCGGTCAAGTTGGGGACAGGGATCCTGACCTTTTGAACCGGGCGTCCTGTCCTTGAATTGGCAGGCATTAGACGGGGCTCCTACGTTTACATAAAGATTCCCGTTGTTATCGAGTGCAAAGGTTTTATCCTGGTGCTGGTTTTGCTTGAGGAAGCCTGTTGCAATCACCTCCGGAGCAGCAGTTGGCACAAGTTCATCACCAGTGACCGCAACTCTTGAAACCTGCATTGAATTGCTGAAATATAAGTATCCGTTTTTTAATTCAATACCTGTTGAAGTTTCTTTCCCGAAATACTGTGTTACATCGGCTTTTCCATCACCATTGTTATCTTTCAGTGCAGCAATACCGCCATTATTTGTAAGCTGGCTGAGGGCCATGTAAACATTGCCGTTTTCCCCGACAGTAATGTGTCTGCCCGGGCCGGCATTATCGGCGAAAATAGTGGCGCTGAATCCTGCCGGAAGAGTTATTCCAGCCTGAGAGGCAGCCGTTGTATCTTTTGTGTTTGCATTTTCATCATTGGCTGCCTGGTTATGGTTACAGGAGAATAAGCTTACCAGGGCCAGTGAAGCTGTAATGAAGTAAGTCATTTTCATGGGTTAAGGGTTAATGATTAAACTTAAGATGCCAAATCCTACACAAAAACAATCAAAAGACCCATTCTGTTTAAAATAAGCTCTGCCGATTGAAAACCATAAGCAGGAAAACGTATGAAAACAGAATTTTATTAGATTTGAATAGTAATAAACCTTAAGGCAAAAATTATCATGAAAAAACCAATTCAAAAAATTTTCATTGCTGTCAGTTTAGGATGGCTATTGTTGCTTTTAATACCTTTCTCCGGATTGTCACAGGAATTCAGGAGAATCGATCAAAAGAATGTCACTGGAGTTATCCCGGCAGGTGATACACTTTTAAACATGCTTGATTTTAAAGCACGGAACAAACCTCATACGATGAATGGTTCCGGTTTTCTTATGGATTCAACATTTAAGTATTGTTATTTTTCAACCCTGGATTCAATTGCAGAATTCAAGATCTATTATACCTATGATGACAGGAATAATCTGATCACTGATCATACTTTTTTCTGGCGTGATAACCAATGGAATCCAACTTATTATACCGATTACGAATATGATGCCAGGGACAATCAGATTGGTAAAGAAAGTCATTGGTGGGAAGATACATTGAACAGTTGGATACCTACGTCAGCAAAAGAAACTTCGTTTAATGATAATAATAAAGTAATTCAGGAAATTTATTACACCCGCGATAATAACACTAACCAATTGATTCCTCAGTTCAAGATTGATCTGACGGTTGATGATTCAGGGGAAGTCAGCGCAATTATATCCACCATATGGGATACGGAGAAAAGTGAATGGATTAATAGTTACAAAAGCGAATCTTACATTGATACTGTTAATCATAAAAAAGGCTCTGTGGCCTATACCTGGAACACAACGAACAATGCCTGGGTTGAACAGGGCAAAGCGGAAAGTATTTTTGATGTATCGGGTAATCGCATTTCATCAGTTAGTTTTACTTGGAATGCCAATGATACTGATTGGGTTAATGTTAACAGGGAACTTTATTTTTATGATATACATGGCAATGACAGTGTTTCTGAAGGTTCCATCTGGAATAATGAGTCAGATGACTGGATACCGGATTACAAATATGTTGTCGGGTATGATTTGAATGGGAATAAAATTTCCAGGATGAGTTATCGCTGGGACAATGCCCTGTCACAATGGCTGACAAAATTCAAAACCGAATATGATTATGATTCAAACCATAATCAGATAAAAGAAACTGGTTTCTCGTGGGATAATTCCGGAAGCCAGTGGATAGAAGAACAGAGCTGGGAAAATGTATATGATGTCAATAATAACCGGACTCTTGCTGTGTGGAATAATACAAATGGAGAGCCAGGATCGTTTATCATGAACAAGGATTTTTATTACTATTCGCTTCATTCAGTGGTTAATTCCTCAACCGGAGGCCATTTTTCAAAGCCTTCAGTTTTTCCGAATCCGGCAAAAGATTTTATCACTATTTACCTGGATGAAAATGAAACGGCAACTGCTAAGATTTTCAATCTGAATGGCAAACTGATCAAAGTCGCACAGATCAGTCAATTGAATAACCGCATACCCGTTGATGATTTTCAAACCGGTGTTTTTGTAATACAAATAATAACCAAAAACCAAACAGTGGTTCAGAAAGTAATCATTAATTAATTTTTGAGCATTTACAAACTGTGCAAAAACGCTGGCAGGTCTGCGACGCTGTCAGGTTAACAGGCTTACTTTTTCATGCCTGAATTAATACTATTTTAAGAATGATTAACGATTTGCTTTATTGCTCATTTTAATGTATTGCTCATATTTGCATACCTACTAAATAAACCAATGGAACAAAAACTTTTTCGCAGAAATTTTGTAAAAAACGGAATTGCGGCTTCAGCCGGCTTTTTTCTTGCCAAACCATTTGTATCTGCTAACCATTCAGGTGTGGATGCATTCTCCGGGTCTACTCCAAAACCTCTTAACGAAACGCTTAAAACAATAGGAGACCTTCACACAACACATGGCAACTTCTCTGGAAAGGAGATTCCGGATTCACACCTGGATGTGATTAAAAGTTCATGCATCCGTGCAGCGAATTCATCCAACATGCAAACCTATTCTGTAGTTATAGTGCGCGACCGAAAGCTTATGTCTGATATTTGCGGGTATTCAGGGAGTTGTCTCATGCTTTTCAATGTTGATTATACCCGACTGCTTGCCAGTGCCAAATCACTCGCTTTGCCTTATTATCCGGGGAATATGACCTCCTTTATAACAGCATCAATAAATACTGCTCTTGCAGCCCAGACTGCCACGGTAGCAGCCCGCTCTCTTGATATTGATTCACTCCTTACAAATGGAATCCACAGGGGAAATATGGAAAGGTTATGGGAATTGCTTAACCTGCCTGAAAAATATTGTATGCCCCTGATAGCTCTTGTAATGGGATATGCAGATAAGAAGCCTGATTACAAAACCGGAAGACTCAGCGGCCCGGCTATTTTTCATGAAGGCACATATCATGTTCCTACTACGAATGAAACGGAATCAATTACTAAGGAATACGACGATCCGGACAAGCATATCGGAATCAATTCCGAATGGAAGAAGAACGGATTCGATCATTATCTGCAATGGCTGTTTAAAGATTGGCTTGCCGATGATTCGAAACCGGCGGCATCGGAAACCGCACTTTTTGCCATGTTGAAAAAGAGAGGATTTCTTGAAGTCTGACAGTTTGGAATAACGCTGACAGGTCTGCGACGCTGTCAGGTTATTCCGGGGGTTTCTGTTACATTTGTAAAAAAAAGGGATGACAAGGAAAATATTTATTTCACTCATAGCATTTGTTTCAGTCGCACTGCCGGTTAAAAGCCAGACTGC
>DATGXG010000055.1 GCA_035299085.1 Bacteroidales bacterium
GTGGCAGACGGAATGCTGATGCAGGTACATGAGCACCTGTGTAATTTCACAAAAGAACAGGCAAAGGAGGTTGGACTGGCTTCTTACCTCATTGTGGTTATTAATAATGACGCCAATACAGTAATCGGCGAACATACATCAGCCTCTGCTGACGGAAGAAAGGCGCTGACCTATATGAATCCCGGCAATGCACCTGTTGGTGGTGCCGATAAAAGCGGAGTGACAGCCTTTCTGAATTCGGTTGCCAAACCGCGGACTGACATACATGCCGGGGCAGTTCAGAATATGAAGTTCTCAAAAGAAATGTTCGGCACTTACAGGGATAAGCTTGAGATCCTACTCACAACTTACTGGCAAAAAGGCGGCGCACAGGCAATGATAACCTGTATCAGCAGGGGTGACCTCGAAGCCGCCATGGAACATCCTGAATTATACCAGAATCTTATTGTCAGGGTCGGCGGTTTCAGTGAACGATTTGTAAATTTACCCCGCCATACCCAACTTGAAATTTTAAGCAGAACACTATATTGATTCATTTCAAATAAAATTAATTATTCGCCACTTATGAAAAGAAATATTACTTCACTTGTGATTGTATTGTTAGCCTTTACCGCCTGCAAACAGGAAAAGGTAATATGGATTGAAACAACAAATGATGCACCATGGGCTGAAAATTCGGTGAGTATAGAAAAAATGGATAAAGCCCCGGCAACAGTTACAATTGATACCGGTGCACCGCTGCAGGTTGTAGATGGCTTTGGCGCCTGCTTCAATGAACTCGGATGGACATCATTATCGGTGCTTGATGAAGGAAACAGGGAGAAAATTCTGAAAGATCTGTATGACACTGAAGAAGGGCTTAAACTGAATATTTGCAGGATGCCGATCGGGGCAAACGATTATGCACGTGATTATTATTCACTGAATGATTCTGCCGGTGATTTTGACATGAAGTATTTCAGCATTGAAAGGGATAAAGCAACGCTCATCCCATATATCAAAGCAGCCATGAAATACAATCCCGGGATGAAAATCTGGGGGTCGCCCTGGACGCCGCCGGCCTGGATGAAAACGAACAATCATTACGCCTGCCATCCCGACGTTGTAAACGATATGAAACCGGAGCAGGAGGGAAAAGAAGGCGTTACCCAGTTCACGATGGATAAAAAATACCTGGACGCATATGCCCTGTATTTTGTAAAATATATCCAGGCATACCGGAATGAAGGAATCAATCTTTTCGGTGTGAACGTGCAGAACGAGATGAACTCATGTCAAAATTTTCCGTCGTGCCTGTGGACGGCAACCGACCTGGGTACATTCATCGGTGAATACCTGGGACCGGAGATGACAAAAGCCGTTCCTGATGCTGAGATCTGGTTTGGTACGTATGAAAGGCCATTGGTCGAAAAAGTGGATACTATTCTGCAAAACCCGGTGACTTCAAAATATATATCCGGAGTAAGTTTCCAGTGGGCCGGAAAACAGGCTATTCCTGGCGTACACCAAAAATATCCCGAACTGAAGCTTATGCAGTCGGAAACGGAATGCGGGAATGGCTCAAACGACTGGCCTGCTGCCGAGTATACGTTTTCATTGATGAAACATTACTTTGAGAACGGTGTCAGTGTGTATACATTCTGGAACAGCGTGCTGGATGAAACCGGTAAAAGCATGTGGGGATGGAAGCAGAATTCGATGATATCAGTGAACAGCCAAACCAAACAAGTGACCTATAATCCGGAGTTCTATCTTTTAAAACATTTCAGCTATTTCATCAAGCCAGGGGCCAGGATGTTAAAGACAGAAGGGGAAAATGAGGAAATCCTGGCATTCCGCAACCCGGACGGGCAGATAATAATAATTGCCGGAAACAAAGCTGATTCCGATAAAACAATCAAAATCGGTATTGGCGATAAAATTCTCCAGGCAACCTTAAAGGGACATTCGTTCAGTTCGTTTGGGGTTTGAGATTCCTCCTTTCAGTCGGAATGACTATCGGAAGTACTAATATGCGGGGGGAAGCAGTGCCGGCTCCGCCGGCACTGCTTCCCCCTGCGGTTCAAAGTTACTGACTGTCATTTCGAGCGAAGCGAGAAAGCCCTACTACTGACTGTCATCTCGAGCGAAGCGAGAAATCTCTCTATCATCACTATCGTCCCTATCGTCCCTATCGTCCCTAAACGAATATGATTTTTTAAAATTTTTCCCAAAATATTTGTAAATTAAAAAACTATGTTTTATTTTTGGACCGTTTTATTCTTTTAGTCGAATAGTCAAAATGGCAGTTGAAAGATTAGCAATAAGAGATCAGATTGTTTCCAGCGCCAGGAATATATTCAACCGGTATGGCTTTAAAAAAGCAACCATGGATGAAATAGCCAGGGCAATGGGAAAAGGAAAGAGTTCCATTTACTATTATTTTAAAAGTAAGGAAGAGATATACGAAGCCGTTGTAAATCATGAGGCCGGTATTCTTAAGAACGAGATACTGAAAAGTGTTTCCCAGGCCGACAACCCGGTTGACAAACTCAGGAATTATGTTTTTACCCGTATGAAAGCGCTGAAGAAAGTTTCTATCTATTATGAGGCCATGGCATCCGATGTGCTCAGCCATTATGAACTGATCAACCAGATGCGCGAGAAATACGACCGTGAAGAAATAAGGATATTGAAGGAGATACTTGAAGAAGGCCATAAACAGGATGTGTTCAGGGTGGAAGAAGCTGAACTCACATCCTTTGCAATTGTAACCGCACTGAAAGGACTTGAGATCCCGATGTTCTGGAGCAACAAACGCAAAGATGCCGAGATTAACCTCGATCGCCTGCTCAATGTGCTTTTTTACGGTATTATTAAACATTGATTTTTTTTACATTTTTTTCGACCGTTTTACCTTTTTAGTCCATTTATACACATAAAATATTTTTTAACTTATTAATTTTTAATATAATGAAACGCATTTTCAGTTTTTTAGTTATTTTGGTTTTACTGGGAACCTTACCTTTCTATGGTCAAAAACTCAGTGTGGGAGTTACTACCGGTTTAAACCTCACCACCTTTTCTGAGCCCGGGGCTCTTTATGACAACCAGGACATAAAGACCGGTTTTGGCGGCGGTCTTTCCTTAAACCTGGCTTTCGGAAAATCATTTGGTCTGCAGTCGGGTGTACTTTATGAACAGAAAGGGTACAGAAGGCAGGTTGACCTCGAACAGAGAACCGAAAAATTCACCGGCATGTACAATTATGCTGTAATTCCACTTTTGCTCGAAGGATCGATTCCTGTTAAGAACAATACTAGGCTTTATGGAATTACAGGTGCCTATGCAGGTTTTAAAACGTATTCTGAAAACTCAGCCGAAATAGTGAATAGTGAAGTACCTGTTGACGATATGGGCGACAAAATTAATAAAACCGATGCCGGATGGGTCATTGGCGGAGGTGTGCAGGTACCGGCCGGAAACCATTTCATGCAAATCGGAATCCGCTATTCGCTCGGATTGGCAAAGGTTTCCGATAACAACCCCGACGACCGCAACAAGTCGTTGCTTGTAGGCGCCACACTATTCTTTTAAACCGAACCTGATATCACAAAAAATTCTCATATGAAATATGCCGGGATCATTGTAGCTATGGCTGCAATTCTTACAGGATGCGCTAAAACCGAAAAAGATAGTATTTCCTCCACAGAAAGCATACCTGTAAAAACCGCCCGCGTTGAGCGCAGCGAGGCAAAACTTGCAAACACCTATGTCGGCACTGTAGAGGAATCGTTATCCCTTCCGCTTAGTTTTTTAACAGCGGGAATGGTTGAAAACGTATTGGTTCATGAAGGTGAATGTGTAAAGAAAGGCCAGTTACTTGCCTCGCTTGAGGCAGTGAGTTACAGGAGCGCATACCAGGCTGCTGAGGCCAAGGAAAAGCAGGCGACAGATGCCTATAACCGGTTATCATCGGTTTACAGGAATGGAAGTTTACCCGAAGTGAAAATGGTTGAAATTGAAACCGCCCTCGAAGAGGCTAAGGCTGCAGAGAGAATAGCCGCTAAAAATCTTGCAAACTGCAAACTATATTCACCTGCCAGCGGGGTAATCGGAAGAAAGTCAATCGATGCCGGTGTCAATGTAATACCCGGCACACCTGCGATCACTGTGGTTAAGATCGATAAAGTAAAGGTGGCCATTTCGGTTCCTGAAAATGAAATTGCAGGAATTAAAATAGGACAAAAGGCAGTTATCACGGTTCCCGCCCTTGACAATGCGGGTTACGAAGGAAAAGTGGATGAAAAAGGCGTAATGGCCAACCCGATTTCACACACATACATGGTAAAGGTACTGATTGATAATAAAAACGATATGCTCAGGCCGGGCATGGTTTGCAACGTAACCATGAACAACAACAAATCGGTTAGCCTTGTGAGCATACCGGCGTCGTCTGTGCAGCTTAATAATGCCGGCGAAAAATTTGTTTATGTGGTTGATTCAGTGTCTGCCACAGCTAAACAAAAGCGTATTATAACCGGCAATTTTTCAGCAAACGGAAATGTGGCTGTCACTGAAGGCCTGTCAACAGGAGATATGCTTGTTATTGAAGGATGCCAGAAGATCCATGATAATTCACCTGTGCAAATAATCCGTTAAGATGAGCAAGAGAATTTCATTGGTTGAATCTGCCATGCGAAACAGGCAGATTGTATTCCTTGTCACTGCCCTGATGGTTGCTCTTGGAATTTATGCCCTGTACACTATGCCAAGACAGGAATTTCCTACAATCACAATACGACAGGGCCTTGTTATCGGCTATTACCCGGGGGCAACATCAAGCCAGGTTGAACAGCAAATGACAACGGAAGTAGAACGATATCTTTTCAGTTATAAGGAGGTAAATAAAAAGAAGACCTATTCTATTTCAAAGGATGGATTGATGATCATTTTCGTGGAACTGAACGATCATACAAAGAATGCTGATCAATTCTGGTCAAAATTAAAGCACGGACTTAACGAGTTCAAAACAAACCTGCCGGTCGGCGTACTGGCACTTTATGCCGACAATGATTTCGGTGACACTTCCGCTCTATTGATTTCAATTGAAGGAAATAACATATCTTACCGTCAGCTTGAGACCTACATGAATAAACTTGAGGATCGGTTACGCAGGATTGAATCGGTATCCAAGCTCAGGCATTATGGCCTTCAGAATGAACAGATCAGTATATATCTTGAAAAAGGCAAGCTTGAAAAATACGGGATCAGTTCGTCGACTATAACCGCAGGATTATTTACGCAAGGGCTTACCGCATCTTCTTCTTCGGTTGACTACAGTGAAAACCGGATTCCCATTCATATATCATCGGTTTATAAAACAGAAGACGATATTGCCGGCCAGATCATTTATGCCGATCCGGCCGGGAACCTGATACGGGTGAAGGATATCGCCCGGGTAGTGAGAGAATACCCTGAACCGGATAGTTATATTGAAAACAATGCCCACAAGAGTGTGCTGATTTCAATGGAAATGCTTGAAGGAAATAACATAGTTCATTACGGGAAAGAAGTGGACGATGTCCTTAAAGACTTTAAAAAAGAACTTCCTGCCGGTGTTTCTATTGAACGGATAGCTGATCAGCCCAAAGTTGTAAAGACTTCAGTCACTGCTTTTCTGATTGAACTTGTTTTCGCCATAGTTTCAGTTATTGCCGTTACCATGTTGCTTCTGCCATTCCGTGTGGCTTCTGTTGCCGCTTCGTCTATCCCGGTTACGATTTTTATATCGCTTGGCCTCATGTATGTGTTCGGATTCGAATTAAATACTGTGACGCTTGCTGCATTGATCGTTGTGCTCGGTATGATCGTAGACAATTCGATCGTTATTGTGGATAGTTATATGGAAAAAATTGACCAGGGCATGTCAAGATGGGCTGCCGCCATATCAAGCGCAAAAACATACTTTAAAGCCATCTTTTCTGCAACATTGGCCATAAGTATAACCTTTTTCCCTTTCCTCTTCACCCTGAAAGGAACGTTGAAAGATTTCGTCCTGATGTTTCCCTGGACGGTTACATTGACCCTCGGAATTTCACTGATGATTGCTATGCTTGTCATTCCTTACCTCGAGTATTTCTTTATCCGTACAGGTTTCAAAAGTCATCATGAGCATAAAGCCCGTAAGTTCAACCTCCTCGATTTTATCCAGCGAAATTATGAGAAAAACCTGTTAAGAGCATTTGACAGGCCGAAAATGACGATTGCCATGGGTGTTCTATCTGTTCTTCTGGCGGTCGCTTTGTTTTTCATCGTTCCCCAGCGCCTGATGCCGGTTGCCGAAAGGGATCAGTTTGCAGTCGAAATTTACCTTCCGCAGGGTAGTTCATTGCATTTAACCGAAACCGTGGCCGATAGCCTGGAACACCTGCTTAAACAGGATAAACGAATTCTATCGGTGACTTCATTTATCGGATGCAGTTCTCCCCGCTTTCATACCACCTATGCGCCACGGATACCGGCACATAACTATGCCCAGTTTATTGTAAACACCGTTTCAAGCACAGAAACCGAAAATCTTCTGAACGAATATGCAGGAAAATACGGGAACTATTTCCCGAACGCCTATATCCGGTTCAAACAGCTCGATTATCAGCCCATAGCCGCCCCGATTGAAGTGAGGATTACCGGCGACAGCATTTCTGATCTGAAGAAAGTAAGTGATTCACTTCGTGTTCAAATAGATGCGGTAAAAGGCATTTGCTGGGTAAGAACCGATTTTGGCGAGATGGAACCTTCTGCAAGGGTTGATATTAATACAGTTGAGGCAAACAGGCTCGGTATAGATAAAACAACTGTAGCCACCAACCTCGCTGTGAGGTACAACGGACTGCCGGTTACCACGCTGTGGGAAGACGATTATCCGGTTCCTGTTAAGCTCAGAACTGAAAACAACAATACCGATCCTTACCTGATCAGCAATGAGTACATACATTCGCTGATTCCGGGAGTTTCTGTCCCTTTAAGGCAGATAGCAACCGTGAAACCCGACTGGAATGAGGGGCAGATTGTACGGCGTAACGGCTTACGCACCTTAACTGTGATGGCTGATATTAATCGAGGGGAAAATGTAAATCACATATTTCCTGAAGTGAAAGCTATTGCTGAAAAGACGGCCCTTCCGGCCGGAGTCAGCCTCAGCTACGGTGGTGCAAATGAAAATGATGACGAGCATCTGCCGGGGATTTTAAGTGGTCTCGCTATCAGCATATTTATGATATTCATGATACTTGTCGCTCACTTCAGGAAGATCAGCATGGCTCTGCTTGTTCTTTTATCTGCTTCACTGAGTCTCCTTGGAGCATTTGCAGGAGTGCTGCTTGTCCGGGTTGAATTCGGTATCACTTCAATTCTTGGAATAGTCAGTCTGGTTGGAATACTTGTCCGAAACGGAATTATCATGCTTGATTATGCCGAAGAATTGCGTGAAAAACACGGACTTGGTGTAAAGGAAGCCGCTATTGAAGCCGGAAAACGAAGGATGAGGCCAATATTCCTAACATCAGCCGCCGCTTCGGTGGGAGTACTTTCAATGATCATAAGTGCCAACCCCCTTTGGAGCCCGATGGGTGCAGTCATATGCCTCGGAACCCTAACATCAATGGTGCTGTTAGTAATGATCCTGCCGGTTACATACTGGATGGTCTATAAAAATGAGGACAAAGCCGGGACAAAAAATCCTTTTACAGCTTCGTCTTTAAAACCTGTAGTTACAGTTGCGGTACTAGCCCTAATGCTTTTTGCAGGTAACCGGAATTTATCCGCACAGCAGGCTATAACACTCGAAGACAGCAGGAAACTGGCCCTTGAAAACAATGTACTGGTGAAAAATGCAAACCTTGAACTGCTTACTTCCAGGCAGGTAAAAAAGGAAGCCTTCACGGGCTTTTTTCCGAAAGTGAGTGCAACCGGTATGATGTTCAGGTTCAATGATCCGCTTCTGAACCTTGACATACCCGGTGGTAACCTGCCTGTGTACGACGGCAATCCCGCCAACCTGATGACGGCAACGCAGTTTGCTTATTTTCCAGGTATATCGCTGTCCCTTATCGACAAGGGAACCGTGGGTGCGGTTACAGCTGTGCAGCCTGTTTTTGCCGGCGGTAGGATTATTAACGGAAACAGGCTTGCCGGTGTAGGTATTTCAGTAAACGAGCAAAAGCTTAATCTATCTGAAAAAGAAGTGTTGCTGAAAACCGAAGAGCAGTACTGGCAAATTGTATCGCTCACCGAAAAAAGAAGAACCCTTGATGCAGCGGAACAGCTTATTGACAGCCTGTATAATGAGGCCAGTGATGCCTGGAAGGCAGGATTGATTAACAGGAATGATGTACTTAAAGTCAATCTTAAAAAAAGTGAGTTGAAGGCCAGCCGTCTTAAACTGGAGAACGGAATTAACCTGGCGACAATGGCGTTCTGCCAGTTCCTGGGGATTCCTTCAGACAGCAGCATTAC
This sequence comes from Bacteroidales bacterium, assembly GCA_035299085.1. Classification (NCBI taxonomy): domain Bacteria; kingdom Pseudomonadati; phylum Bacteroidota; class Bacteroidia; order Bacteroidales; species Bacteroidales bacterium. The sequence continues at coordinate 8,497 of DATGXG010000055.1, forward strand.
CCTGGCTGATTCAATTTTGGTCACCATAACACCGGCTGAAGTATATGCCGATGGTGAAATGGCAGTGAAGAACCGTGATGAATACAGGTTGTTGCAGGAAAGCGTAACGGCTGAAAAGTTAAAAACCCGGCTAAAAGTGGGTGAATATCTACCGCAGGCAGGTGTGGGCGTCGGAGCCATGTATTACGACATTCCATCTGAAGGAACAACCAACACAATGGTTTTCGGCACTGTAAATGTTCCTTTGTCGGATTGGTGGGGAGCTTCACATGCTATAAAGCAACGAAAATACCAGGAAGAGATTGCTGAAAATAACATGGAAGATAAGACTGAACTACTATTGCTTCAGATCAGAAAATGCTGGAATGAATTAAATGAAGCATGGAACCAGGTAGATGTTTCAGGAGAAAATCTGAAACAGGCCGAGGATAACCTGAAAGTAAACAGGGATAATTATAATGCGGGAATTCTGAATATTTCCGACATGCTCGAGGCACAGGCCATCCTGCAGCAAGCCCGGAACCAGGTCACCGAAGCGCGTACAGATTACAGGATTAAACTTACAGCCTACATGCAGGCAACAGCAAGAGAATAATCAGGTTAGTAGGACAAGAGCCCCCGGGATAAAAACAGGATTTTCTTTTTTGATTATTAAGTGAGTTCTGAGCCCGGGGCTTTTTTTAGGCCCTACCTTCGTCATTGCGAGGAGCCAGATAGATTTATGATTATGAAACAATGTGATGGCGACGTAGCAATCTGCCCAAACAGGCACGGCGCTGAAAAGAGAGTTCATATGCGTTCTCTTGGATAAGCCCTTCCTGTGCTGGCAGATTGCTTCGTCGCGATAAATTCGAACTATAATCAGGAAAAACAAAGCTCCTCGCAATGACGCTCGATTATCCAGCATCCAGCATCCAATATCCAGTATCCAGCCTAAATATCCTTCGCCCTGTTAAACGAAAGCGCATTCAGCAGCCACCTCGGTAAAGCTTTATCAGGCCTGCGGTTACGCAGGTGAAGGTACCATCCGATGCTTTTAAGAATGGGTATTTTATGGGTTTCAACAAATTCAATCAATGTACCATCAGGATCTTCGGTATATGAAAATGATCCTGCCGCCTCACCCATATCAAAGCTGTGATCCACGTCCACGGTGAAGGGACAACCTTTCTTTTTGCATTCTTCACGAAGCAAATTCATGCCGCGGATATCAAAACACAGGTGAATGAATCCCAGGTCGCCCCAGAATCTTTCATGGTAAATTTTACGGGGTTCACGATCGAGAACCTGCACAAGCTCAATCTCACTGGTTCCGAAAACCGGACTGAATGCCCCGAGCCTGGGTTTACCCGGACGCAGCAAAACTCTCCTGAACCGGTTATTTCCACCCGGTAAACCGGCATATTCACCGAATACAGAGGTTTCATCAAAGATCACTTCATCATATCCAAGGATCTCCGCATAGAAGCTTCTTGCCTTTTCAATATCCGAAACACCGATCACGGCGCCATATGCGGCACCTGTTAATTTTTTCTCGTTGCGGAACCAGTTCTTGCTTGTAACCAGCTGGAAAATATTGTTGTATGGGTCTTTAATGAAAAAATGTTCCTTCCCCCTGGGGTCCCTGAGCACACCACTGAGCATGGTTGTGCCCTCTGATTTCAGCATATCGTAAGTTGCCTTTGCATTATGACATTTGATCTTGGCGGCCATAATTCCGAGGTCACCAAGCTGAATTTCAAAACCGGGAGATAACGGTGTTCTTTCAACATATTGCCATATCTCAAATCCTCCTCCGCCCTGCATGTTCAATGCCAGTGCTGCATGGCGTTTCTGAGGCTTGCCACCGGTATACGGAAGCATATGCTCTGCAACGGCTTTATCCTCAAACATACGTATATCCACTCCAAAAGCCTTTATATACCATTTCCAGGCTTTTCTTACATCCGGCACACCAATTCCAATCTGTTGTATGCCACTGATCAGTTTCTCTTTCAATTTTAAATGGTGTTTATTCGTTTTCCAATTAATTTTTTGTGGGGTTGTTGGTTGCGGTTTTGGAAGTGGTTTTGCGATATGTTTATGTAGGACTGGCGTGACTGGCGATCCAGTAATACAATGAAGGGATTGTTCTCTTGATAATAAGGAGAAATCGCTCGGCTGTTCCAATGAAGACTTCTTTACGGTTCCTTTTCAGCGCGTTAACAATAATGCTGGCACAGCGTTCAACGGAGACACCTTTTGCCTGACCGGCATCCATGACACCATATTTTGATCCGTCACCTTTAAGCGAGTTCACTGAAATATCTGTTTTAATCCGGCCGGGACATACGAGCAGTACATTTACATTTTTGTCCGAAAGCTCAGCCCTCAGGGTTTCGAAATAGCCCTGCAATGCATGTTTCGATGCCGAATAGGTGGATCTCATACGGAAGCCGAATTTGCCGGCCATACTGCTGATAACAACAATATTACCTCCGCCTTTGTTGATCATGAACGGCAATATTGCCTTTGTAACTCCTACAGCACCGAAATAATTGAGTTCAAATAGCTTGCGTTCCGTTTCAATCGAAGTATCCATGACATAAGACCGTTGGCTTACCCCGGCGTTGTTTATCAGGATGTCAAGCTTTGGAACAGTTTTCATCACAAGCGCTGCAGCATTATCAATCTGTGAAGGATCGGTAATATCGCAGGGAATGATGTGACACCTGCCCGGATCCTTTGAATTAAAATCGTTTTTTAATGCCTGTAATTTTTCTGTGTTCCGGGCAGAAAGGATAAGTACCGCTCCCCGACTGAAAAGTTCTTCAGCGAGTGCCTTACCTATTCCTGCAGAACCACCGGTAATCCAAACCGTTTTACCCTGAAAATTCATTTATTGGAGTAATGTTTCCTCACGATATCATTCATCATTGAAATAATAGCTGACCGGTCTGAAACAAGTTTTTTCACCTTTACGGAATTCTTTCCTGAAAGAAATCTAAGGCATCCCAGCCATTTTCTGAATCCGATATAGTAAGTAAATGCGAGTAAACCGGTTAAAGGTAGTAAAATAATATAAAACAAGATTATCAGGATCGGCAAATGTGTAAGGGCAAGAACTCCACCGATGATAAGGTACCATACCGGGAATACAATCATGCTGACTACAAACTTGAACGAACTGTGGAACTGAGTATCTTTAATATTTTTAACCCGTGAGGCTGTCAATCCGAAAGGAAGGATGTTATGTACAAATCCGAAGAGAAATACAGGTAACCCGGCCAGGTAAAGAACAAGAGAAAGCAGGTGTCGCGGTATACTGAATCCGCCTTTTTTAATCACCCAATCGCGTAGCTTCTGATTCTTTACTTCAGCCTGGTAGGGAATGACAAGGTTGTTGAGTTTAATTATATTTTCGGGGTTTTCCGAAAGTTCTTTGTTGAGGATGTCGATCATTACCTTATCCGACCTGAAAGCTGCATCAAGAGATTTTTCCGTGATACCGAGCTCTTTTTTCATCCGTTCATTATACATCTCCCGCAGGTGCATGTAAAGGTCATAGTATTCCGTCGTCTGGATGTCGATCATCAGCTTTGAAAGCTCGGCGGCATAATCGTCTTTAAGCCGGTTAATGGCATTCGCGGGATTTTCAGTATACTCGGTGTAGTATTCCGAAACCTGGATAGGCTCGCCAATATTCACAAAAATGGTAGTCCTGAAATTCCAGTAATGTTTGTAATCGATGCCTACTGGTAAAATTACTACCGCAGGTGTTGTGCCGTTAGGTTCCTGGGCCTGGAAAGCAACACGGAAAAGACCTTTTACAAGTGGCCTGAGACGCCTGTATTCGCCATGGTTTCCTTCGGGAAATATAATGAGCGGGTTGTTCCTGTTGTTCAGCACTTCGGTAGTGCGGGCAAATACCTCATCGTTCTTTTTTACATTTTCAAAACCGTCCCGAATGCGGTAAACCGGCATTATATTAAGAAAATGCATGAACTTGCTCATTCGTTTTGTCTTGAAAAGATCGGCCCGTGCAAGGAAAACGATTTGCATACTTGTATTGAGAACAAAAACAAGGGCGTCCATCAGCGCGTTCTGATGGTTAGGTGCCAGCAGAACCGCCTTATTGAGGGGAATTCTGTCGAGATTTTTGATTTCTACTTTCCGGTAGTAGATCCGGTAGCAAAGCTTCGCATACTGCTGCAGAAGCCAATAATCCAACGCCCACTCATCTATGCTTTTCTTGCGAGACAATGCTGTAATTTCTAGAAAAACAAAAATAATTATTTCCCGCAGAACTCGTAATTATTTCTCGCAGATCTCGAAGATTTCTCCCACTCTCCCTGTCTCCCCGTCTTCTGATCCGACTCTGACAGGTCCTCCGGACTCTGTTAGGTCTTACTCCCGTCTCCCAATCTCCCTGTCTCCCACTCTTTATTCCACTCCCACAAGCTTCACCACCTCAACCTTCTTCAGGTCTTTTTCATAAAAGAACGAACCGCAGAGGAAGAGCACGGAGGCTATAACAAGGGCTATAGGCAGAAATGACATGGCATGTCCGATATCTGATCGGTCTGAAATAAGACCGATAATATAAGGACCCATTGAAGCACCCAGCAGGTTTTGGATTACAACGGCGACAGCATACGACATAGCTCGCATCCCCGCATGAACCACATCCTGGGTTACAGCGGCAGCTGCTGATACAAATGCGGTGATCAGCACTCCCATAACAAGGAGCAGAATATATTGCATTTTGCCAGGGAAAACCACAAAAGCAAGAAAAAGCATAATGGCCGTCAGAAAAGTGGAGATTGTCGGGAATAACAAGCGGGCATTGATTTTTCTCTTTCTCCACCTGTCAGCAATATATCCTCCCAGGGGCGCACCGACAAGGGCAAGGATCATTATTGAACTTGATTTGAGATTGGCCTGTTTCTCAGCCAGGTCCTGCACTCGACTAAAATAAGTCGGCAACCAGGTTAACAATGAAGTAGTTACAAAAACAACAGCTGCAATTCCGAAATAGGTGAATATAAGCGATGGCTTGTCCAGGAATTCAAGTACGATCTCTTTTACCGACATAGCTACTTCCTTACGTCTTTCCTTCCGGTCGGCATAGGTTTTGGTAAGCTCTACCGATTTATAATCCTTAACAAAGAAAAATAAAATAGCTACTATTAAACCCGGTATTGCAACAAGCCCGAAGGCATGCCGCCATCCCCAGACAGAAGCGATTGCACCACCCAGTACAATACCGATAGCGTTTCCCAGGGGGATGGACGCATTCCACAATCCTATCATCCAGGAGCGCTTTTCCTGGGGGTATAAACCTGCAATCATAGCCGTTCCGCCCGGCGCATACCCGGCTTCACCGACACCAATAAACATCCGGCCGGTGAATAACTGTCCGAATGATTTCGTAATGGCACATAGTCCGGTTGCAAGGCTCCAGATAACAGCCATAATACCGATAGTCCTGCGCCGGCTCCAGCGATCAACCAGAATTGAAACAGGAAACGTAAGTGCCACAATTGACCAATAAACAGCCGAAACAAGCAATCCGCATTGTGCATCGGTGAGATTCCAGTCGCTTCTCAAATACGGAAAAAGTGAGGTTACAACCATCCTGTCCACATAATCGAACATGTAGAGCAGGAAGAGCAGTAGAAAAATATAATTCGTGTAGCTTTTTGAGAATAAATATCCTTCAGGAACTCCTTCCTTCACAGGGTGAGAGATATCAGCCATACTATATTATTTATTCGTTATGAAACTAAAATTAACCAAAAAATTCAGATATCAACTACTTACATTATTTTTACTGTATAATTTCACCTGTATGTTTAAAAAATTATTTCAATCTGTCAACCCTGAAGAACTGAAAGACAACTTTTTCAATCTCATTAACAACGAATGGATGCTGATAACGGCCGGTGAGATTGATCATTTCAACACAATGACTGCTAACTGGGGAACTATAGGCGTTCTGTGGAACCGGCTTGTGGCCATCTGCTTTATCAGGCCTCAGCGCTACACTTATGAATTCGTTGAACGTTCGGAAATCTTCACGATGAGCTTTTTCCCTGATGATTTCAAGGAAGCCCTGAATTATTGCGGATCACACTCGGGACGGTCAGTGGATAAAATTGCTAAAACGGGACTTACTCCCATTGAAACTCCCGATGGCAGCGTTTCCTTTGAGCAAAGTCGTATTGTTTTCGAATGCAGGAAACTTTACACCGATTTCATAAAAGAGGAAAATTTTCTTGCAACCGGATTAGTCAATAAACATTACGGCAAAAAGGATTTTCATAAATTCTTCATCGCCGAAATTACAGATTGTTATGTGAAGGAAGAAGAAGAATGAACCTCATTGTCTGATACCTGTTGTTTCAATAATGAAATCAACTGTGATCATATATGACGGTAATTGCAGGTTTTGCAGGGAATCCATTAGTTTTCTCAAACCTGTTAAAATGAAAGAAATTGAGTTCCTGTCTTCTTCAGAAGAAGCCGCCAGGGAATTTCTTAAAAACAACGGCATCGATGAAGAATTGCCTGAGAAAACGGTGATCATGGTAGATGAAAATAATGTGTATACCCGCTCCACAGCCGTTATTAAAGCACTTCAACAAAAAGGCGGATTCTGGTCACTAGCCGGAATTTTACTGATTATTCCGCGCTTCCTCAGAAATTCAGTGTATAACTTTATAGCTTCCATGCGATGACGGTCGCATTTTAGCTGACCTGATATATTTTTTTAGAATAGATGCAACCCTGCAAAAACAATGTTGTCTTTAGATTAAATGAAGACTGACAAGGTTGACAGCAGCGGTTGCAAATACAATTAACCATGTAAACCAGCGAAATCAATTGGCGCTTTACCACGAAATACATAAAGACATCATTGATTCGTGCAAGACCGGCAATGCCAGGGCTCAGCGTCAGCTTTACCAGTTGTATTCGCGTGCCATGTATAACATTTGTTACCGGATGATGAATAAAAGGGAAGAAGCTGAAGATATGCTTCAGGAAGCTTTCAGTGAAGCTTTCATGCAACTCCACAGCTACCGGTTTGAATCATCGTTCGGCGCATGGATTAAGCGGATTACGGTGAATAAATGTATCAATGCCTTAAAAAAAAGGAAGGCCGAACTGGTAACGGTGGACAGGTTACCCGAACCATCGAATCAGGAAACGGACGATGAAATACCGGGCCTTTCTGTTGAAAGGGTCCAACGGGCTATGGAGGAACTTCCCGAAGGTTACCGGGTGATATTTTCACTTTACCTGCTTGAAGGGTATGATCATGGTGAAATATCTGAAATTATGGGCATTTCTGAAGCCACATCAAAATCTCAGTATTCAAGGGCAAAACAAAGAGTGAGAGAAATTATTTTAAGCCAGCAATATGAAAGACAGGTTTGAAGAATTCATGGACCAAAACCGGGAACAGTTTGATTTCCGTGATCCAGATCCTGCCGTTTGGGACCGGATCAGCAAAAACATTCCCGTTAAACGGAAGATTGACTGGATGCTCTTCATGAAAAGAGCTGCCTCGGTGATTCTCATTTTTGCCGCATCGTACGCGGTGAACGAAATGGTACACCGTTACCGCGACGGAAAAATCAACAGCAACCTGGCGAGTGAAAAAAGCGCTCCGGGATTGAAAGAAGCGGAAGCCTACTATACAGGACTTATCAACCAGAAACTCGATGAACTCAAACCGGTTATGGCTAATTGTCCCTCATTGCAGGAAGAACTGAATTACGATATGTCGGAACTCGACAGTGTTTATACCGATCTGAAAAGCGACCTTAAAGATAATATGGCCAACCAGGAGGTTATCGAAGCAATTATCGAGAACTACAGGCTGAAGATTTCAATTCTTGAAGACTTGCTTAAAGAACTGGAGCCCCTGGATGGTGAATGCATTCCCAATAAAGACAGCTATGCGCTATAAACTGGCAATAATCCTTCTTATTTGTTTGGTGATTCCCCTGAAAGCCCAGGTACCGGAATACAGTCAGCATGTGTCGCGTGCATTCCGTGTAACTTCCAATACATCGGTTGAAATATCCAATAAATACGGGAAAGTGCAGGTTATACCCTGGGAGCAGGATTCGGTGAAGTTCAGCATTGATTTGCGCATTAAGGCAAAGGACAAGCAGAAACTCGAAAAAATGAAACAGAATGTGGATTTCGAATTTGTCCCCGGTCAGTCCTTCCTTATTGCACGCACTAAATTCGGTGATGCCGGCTCCGATGTATTCAAGGATCTGATGGATATAGCCGGGTCCTATTTGTCATCATCCAATTCGGTAATCATCAACTACACCGTGATGATCCCCTCATGGCTGACAATTAAGATCGAAAACCGTTTCGGCGATGTTTATCTCGAAGACCACAGCGGTGCCGTAAATATTTTGCTGTCTTATGGTGACCTCAGGGCAGACAGGCTGAATGGCAGAAGTGAAATCAAAATAACATCAGGCGATGCAGACATCAACTTTTTAAAAGACGGAAACCTGATCGTTTCCTATGTTAATATGCATATTCATGAAACTCCAAAACTGAACCTTCAAAGCCAGTCCTCGGTGTTAACGATTGAAAAAACAGGAAATCTGAAGATTAATTCCCGGAGAGACAAATTGTACCTCACTGATGCAAACTATCTATCGGGCCAGAGTTATTTTTCGAATATTAATTTGGGTGTTCTGAACAATGAAATAACACTCAGCAGCCGGTATGGAAATATTAATGCTGAAAATATAAAAAGGTCATTTTCAGGTATAAATATTAATTCGGAGCTTACAGATATTTCACTTTCATTTGAAAGGCCCGTTGCATTCGACTTTGACCTTACCCATTACCAGCTTGTAAACTTCATGTATCCGAATTCTATCGCCAAATTGTCGACAAAAGTGATAGATCCCGAAGAAAAAGTATTTTCAACAACGGGAACTTTCGGCTCGGGTAGCGGCGATTCGTATGTGACAATAAAAGCCTTAAGAAAAAGCGATGTAACTATTTCACAACATTGATGCAACCCTGCATAAAAAATGTTGTCTTTAAAATAAACCCTTAACGTTATGAAAAAAACAATATACAAACTGACAATTCCGGCCTTGCTGCTGATGACAATTACTCTGTTTTCATGTGAAGAATTATGGGACAGGCATGTGGACGGAAATGGCGACAGGAAGATGGAAGACAGAAACCTGGCCGGTTTCGACCGTATTGAAGTGAACGGCGATTTTGAAGTACAGGTTGACACAGGTATTGAATCATTCGCCACAGTAGAAGCCGATGAAAATCTTCTGGATTTTATAGTGACTCATGTTTCAGGCCATACGCTCATTATTGAAACTCGTGAAGGTTACGACCTGAGGCCGTCTCACCCGATTGAAATTAAAGTTACAACTCCGGACATAACCCAGATTGATCTTAACGGATCCGGACTTATTTATTCGTATGGCATTCAAACCGATGAATTATCAGTTAATCTTGCCGGATCAGGAGAAATTGACCTGGATAATCTGGTAACCACAATTGCCAATCTTAACCTGGAAGGTTCGGGGTATATCAACGCCCGACTGGATGCTGCAGATGTTAAAGCATTGCTGGAAGGATCAGGAGATATAAAGCTTGACGGAATCTGCAATAATTCAGATCTGAAAATAACCGGCTCCGGAAAAATAAAAGCCAGCGAACTGAATACGGATGTCTGCGTGGTGTACATTTCAGGATCAGGAGTTGCAGATACTTGGGTGAATACAGCCCTTGATGTTACCATCATTGGAAGTGGCACGGTATACTACACCGGAAACCCGGTAGTTGACAAATATATATCCGGCTCAGGTCAGGTTAGGGAACGATAATCACATCAACATGAGATTTCAGACAAAAACCGGGCTGATTATCGTTACATTGTTTGTATGCCTGGCAGGAAAAGCACAAAATTATACCCGGGACGCCGGGTTGAGGATCGGGGATAATTTTTCAGCCTCATACCGCATTCATCTAAGCGATAACCAGGCTTTTGAAGGAATTTTTTACGGGGGAAAACACGGATCAACCTTTACCATATTAAAGGAGCATTTCCAGCCGGCACTGGGACAAGTTTCAGAGAATTTGTTTTTAACATACGGTTACGGAGCCCACGCAGGATTGAGATATATTAATAGTTACAGAATCCTGAACCGTGTTTACGATATCGGGGATTATAGGGTGAACCCTGTGTTAGGTATCGACGGCATGATAGGTTTGGAATACAGGTTCCCTGATCTGCCTCTGCTCCTGAGCATTGATGCAAAACCATATTTCGAATACTCAACCATTCAGATCTTTAGTCTATACCTGCAGAGTATTGGATTTTCAATCAAGTACAGATTTTAAAATAACACTGATAAACTATACATTATGAAAAAGTTACTCGTCTTTTTATGGGCTTTTGCCCTTACCCTTTCAACCTTTGCGCAGAACGAAGATGAAGAAAAATCAGGCAGATCTGGCAGATCCGATGATATTCAAACCTTAATGGGCCGAAATAATTCAGTTGGCGGGTATGGAGCTATATCCATGCGCTACACCGAACTGGAAGATAAGGATGCCTTCGTTTTCGGAGCCAGAGGAGCTATTGTAATGGGACATATGATGTCGCTCGGCCTTGCCGGTGCCGGTTTCTTTAATGATGTCCATTATAACTCTGCCAGCAACCAGGATGTCAGTCTGGCCGGTGGTTACGGTGGATTCTTTTTCGAACCGGTAATTATGCCCAGGTTTCCTGTGCATGTTTCCTTTCCGGTTATGATCGGTGCAGGCGGACTGGCCGTTGTAAGCCAGGAAGACAATGACAACTGGAATGACAATTATAAATCAGAGGCTTCCGATGCGTTTATGATAATAGAACCCGGTGTGGAGCTTGAACTGAATGTAACCCGTTTCTTCAGGTTCTCGGTCGGCGCTTACTATCGTTACACATCTGATGTGGATATCGAAAACCCCGATTACAACGTTCCCACTGATATTCTGAAAGGCTTTTCAGGCGGGGTTACCTTTAAGTTCGGTAAATTCTAGGAAGTAAGGAATAACCTGACAGCGTCCGGAGGACCTGTCAGCGTTATTCCGCTTAAATTCCAAGTATTTATATACCACCTTACGGAGTATCTGTCAGCGTTTTTCCGGGGTTTAAACAACGCTGACAGGTCCTTCGGACGCTGTCAGGTTGGATCCCCTCCAATATACCCTCTCAGCGCCTCCACATACCCTTCAAACGCTGCAATTCCCTTCTTAGTAATCTGACAGGTAGTGAGCGGATAGTTATCCTTAAACGATTTATCAACTTCAATATAACCGGCTTCTTCCAGTTTTTTGATCTGAACACTGAGGTTACCTCTTGTCGCCCCTGTCTTTTCAAGCAGAAAGCTGAAAGACGCCGATTTCAGTCCTATCAGCAACGACATCACTGAAAGGCGCAGTTGGGAATGCAATACCGGGTCAAGTTCCTTAAACATGGCTTTCGGTTTGGCTTTGATGCTTTAAAATATGTCCCGGTACAATGTGCGAAACAATAACCAATACAGCCAGGATAATCAGCTGAATAGGGTAATCAACAAAATACGAACCCACTGAAGCCATCCAGGCTAAAATACCACCGACAATCATCGGCCGGAAACTTACCATACCACCGGCGACAAATATGGCGAGGCCATACATGGCCAGGATTACAGGGATGATCAGGGTATAATCATGCCTAAGATTGGCAAAAAGGACCAGGATAGCAAAGCAGATTAGCCAGCCAAGCCAAAGGAATTCCATTGCAGTGCCAATAAAAGTCCTGCTCTTCTGCGTCTTTTTCTCACCCAGGTAAAAGGCAATGGTAACGATTAACCCGGCCATCATAAGAACCGGCCACACCATATAGTGCTTCGGGTATTCAAATACTGCAATCAGCAGGTATTCTAGTGTTGCAGTGAAAGCCACCAGGTAACCCCAGAATAAATAATAGAAATAGTTTTTCCCAATCCTTGCTTTAGCCGATTGAATCATGTCGTAAATCACTTTTAAGCCGGCTTCAGGATTGAATTCCTTCGATGTTACATTGTTTTCCATTTTGAATAGATGTTTAAGTTGAATTTGACTTTGTTTTTCGATACAAATATAAACTAGTTTATTTTATAAACCTAATTTATATCGATATATTTTTAACCTTCGTCGTCACACCCTCTTACGGTTATACTTTTCTTTTAAATTTGCCAGTTCAAATAATTCAGAGCATGCAAAAATCTATATTGGTTACTACCGGTTTGACTTTGTTTTTATTACCTGCTGTCACTTTTGCACAGGAAAAGCCAAGAGGAGAAACCCGAATCTACAACACTGTAAAAATTAATTCACAAACTCCCAGGATAGACGGTGTACTGGATGATGCATGCTGGAGTGAAGGTGAATGGTCAGGCAATTACCGTCAGCAGATGCCGGAGGAAGGTGCAAAACCTTCACAGCAGACAAAGATCAAGATTCTTTATGATGGTGAGAATATGTATGTGGCTTTCAAATGCTATGATGATGCCAACATAACCGACAGGCAGATGGCCCGGCGTGATGAATTTGCAGGAGATATTGTAGGGATTAATTTTGACAGCTACCACGATCATCGTACCGGTTTTGAGTTCAACCTTACGGCAGCCGGAAGCAAGATTGACCTGATCCTTGTTAATAAAAAGAATGAGATGGGTATTAACTGGGACGTAAACTGGAATCCTGTATGGGACGGCAAGACAGGCAAGATGGATTCAGGCTGGGTGGCTGAAATGAGGATACCCCTGAGTCAGTTACGTTACAGCAACAAGTCAGTGCAGGTTTGGGGCATGCATTCATGGAGATGGATCAATAAAAATAAGGAAGAGGACCAGTGGAATCTTATTCCCCGGGACAATGCAGGGGCTCTTTACTACTTTGGCGAATTGCATGGTCTTGAAAATTTGCCAAACGTCAGAAGGGTTGAGTTTATGCCTTATACGCTGGCTAAGGTCAGGACATATGAAGCCGAACCCGGCAATCCGTTTGCTGACGGAACGGATCCGTCGATCACGTTCGGTCTTGACGGAAAAGTTGGAATTGGAAGCAATTTTACAGTTGATTATACAATCAATCCCGATTTCGGGCAGGTGGAAGCTGACCCTTCGGAATTGAACCTTACAGCCTTTGAAACTTATTATGAAGAGAAAAGGCCCTTTTTCATTGAAGGCAAAAACATAATGGATTTTGAATTCGATGATAATCAACTGCTCTATAGCCGCAGAATCGGTCATGCGCCGGTTTACCGGCCGGAGGTACCTGACGGCGAATATGTGAAAATGCCGGAAAATACGAATATTCTGGGCGCCCTGAAACTTACAGGTAAAACAGAAAAAGGTCTTTCTCTTGGTATTCTTGAAAGCCTGACATCACCTGAATACGCTCGGGTGAGCTCACCGGGTAATGATTATAAGATAGTGGCAGAACCCCTTACCAATTATTTCTCCGGCAGGGTGCAAAAGGACATTAACAATAGCAATACATTGATCGGAGGAATGATCAATTACCTTTACAGGGACCTGAATCATGAATACCTGAGTTTTCTTAGCAAATCGGCAGTTACAGGAGGGCTGGACTTCAAACATTTCATTAAAGACAAAACGTATTTCATCGATTTCAAAGCAATGGGAAGTCTGATTGACGGTTCCACTGAATCCATTACGCTGCTTCAGCAGGAATCTTCGAGATATTTTCAGAGGCCCAATGCACCTCACCTGAAAGTGGACACCACAGCGACCCGTTTACAGGGAACAGGCGGATCGCTTGAAATAGGTAAAGGATCAAACGGACACTGGAGGTATACAGCAGGTTTACATTGGGTTTCTCCCGGCCTGGAGCTGAACGACATGGGTTTTCAGCCAAATGCCGATATGATCCTGGGAGGCGCTACGCTGGGATATGAAGAAAATAAACCTCACGGTATTTTCAGACAGTACGCAATAAATCTTTCAGAGGTTAATTTCTGGAATTTCGGTGGCCAATACCTTGCTTCAGAAGTCGGACTGGAAGGTTCATTTACTTTTGAGAACAAGTGGGATTTCCATGCAAATATCGAGCGTGAAGGAAAACAACTCGACGCCACCCTTCTTCGCGGGGGACCCGGCGTTTATAAATATGGAAGTTTCAGCCAGGATTATTATTTGATGACCGATCAGGCAAAAAAAGTTACGCTGTCTTTAGGTTATGAAAGTGAACTCAAAGATGACGGAATTTCCAAACGTAATGAGTTTCAATCTGACATCAACTGGAAAGTGACCAATTCATTCCAGGTAACACCTCAATTCAGTTACAATAAAATCACTGACGATTACCAGTATATTTACAATCCTGAACTGGAACAACAAGGCCGTTACTTATTGGGAAGGCTCAACAGGCAGATCTATGGTATCACTCTTCGGATGAGTTATTCCATTACACCTGACCTGACGCTGCAATATTACGGCAGTCCTTATGTTACAATGGGTAATTATTCTAATTTCAAATCCCTGTCCAATGCTGAAAACGAAAATCCAGGCAAGGTATTTAAAACATACAGTGCCGACCAGGTTAGCTACACCGGCAGAACTTACACATTGAACGACGGGGTGAACCCGGCCGTTGATTTTGATAATCCCGATTTCAATTTCAGGGAATTCAGATCGAATTTTGTTGCCCGTTGGGAATACAGGCGGGGTTCGGTAATCTACCTGGTTTGGACACACAATCGCACATCAGATGAAGCAGTCACAAACAGCCAGTTCGATTACAATATGAAGCAGCTTTTCCGCACTTCAGCCCAGAACGTGTTCCTTATAAAATTCAATTACTGGTTTTCGTTGTAGAATGAATTGCATTGGCTTTAGCCAACGGACCTGAGTTGAACTGTATTATCTGTCTAAAGTGTCTTTTGCGTATTATACAACGGATTCCTATTGATCGGTTTAAACCTATTTTACAATTCTACAGAAACTTTTAATTTGTTGCGTTTCTCATAATCGTCGATCGCCAGCTGAATGAGCCGGTCTACCAGTTCAGTATAAGGAATTCCCGAGTATTCCCATAGTTTGGGATACATGCTGATTTTGGTAAATCCGGGGATTGTATTGATCTCGTTAACAATCACCTTTTCATCCGGTGTAAGAAATGAATCCACCCTGGCCAGTCCCAGGCATTCGAGAGTTTTATAGGTAGCAACGGCTATTTCCTGAATTTTCTTTACCAGGTGGGCCGGTAATTTTGCAGGAATCTCAAGAGCGGCGCCATGTTCATCGATATACTTGGCTTCATATGAATAAAAATCGGATAACGGGATGATTTCGCCCGGGATGGAAGCCATTGGTTCTTCGTTACCAAGAATGGCGCATTCTATTTCGCGGCCCTTTATTTCCTCCTCGATAATCACTTTAAGGTCATATTGAAAAGCAAGATCGACGGCCTTTTCATACTCCTGTTCGTTTCTTACTTTTGAAATTCCCACCGATGATCCAAGGTTGGCCGGCTTTACAAATAATATGGTACCGAGTTCCTGAGCGAGTTTCGGGTAGGTGTACTTATTCCTGTTAACAGCGGTGAGAGTTACAAATTTGCCAATGGGTATTCCCGCGTCACGCAACAGCCGTTTCATCACATCTTTGTCCATTCCCACCGAACTTCCCAAAATACCGGCACCCACGCACGGAAGATTGGCCAGTTTGGCAAGTCCCTGCACTGTCCCGTCCTCGCCATAAGGGCCATGGAGCACAGGGAAAATCACATCCACCCTGCCGATCTCATTGTTATCTGACAGGCTGATCAGCTGACTGGAGCTTCCGTTTGGTATAAGAGCCACTTCATTATTGCCTGCCGAAAGCCTGATCAAACGCGGATCGGTGGCATCAAGCAATTTAATCGAATTTTCATTCAGGTACCAGCGGCCTTCTTTATCAATTCCAATAAGGACAGGTTCATATTTATTTTTATCGAGTGATTCAATAACATTTCGTGCTGACTGCAATGAAACCTCATGTTCGGCTGAACGACCGCCGAAGACAATGGCAACTTTGATTTTTCTCATGAATTCAAATTTTGCGAATGTACAAAATTAATGGGTTGTCGTCAAAATCACGGAGTATATCTATTAGCTGCATCAAAAATTCATTCTCTGAAACCTAAACTGTATATTTACATTTGGAAGAGTGTAGAAAAAAATGAGCAACCGGATCCTGAGAATTTTCTATCACATCGGCGGCTGGATATTATTGTACCTTTTACCGCCCCTGGCTTTGCAGAGCGAACTGAAATTGCCTCACAATTTCGGTGATTTCATGTATTGGTTTATCGTGATAATCTGTTTCTATATTAATTACCTGTGGCTTGTGCCGAAATTTCTGAGCAGAGGCAAATTTCCCCAGTATTTTGCCTTTATTTTCCTGATGCTTGTTTTTACCTATTCGGCAAACGAAATCTATATCAGGCAGGCCCATAGGATGGAGGAGGCCAAAAATGGGGTAACCCGTCAAAAGGATGAACAGCCCAGGAGAAAATGGCCCCGTTTCAGGGGATATAACTCGGCGCTTTTCTGTTTTGCCGTACTGGCGCTGGGAACAAGTATTAAAGCCACAGAAAGCTGGTATGAAAATGAAAAACAGCGTAAGGAGATGGAGAATCAGAAACTGGGCGCAGAATTATCTCTGCTCAAATCGCAGATTAATCCTCATTTCTTCTTCAATACCCTCAACAGCATTTATTCGCTTGCCATTATTAAATCCGACAGAACTCCGGAAGCGGTAATCAAGCTCTCCGAGATCATGAGGTATATCATTTATGATACCGAGCGAAAGCAGGTACCTCTTTCAAAAGAAGTTGAATATATTGCCAATTACATTGAGTTGCAGCGCCTGAGACTCTCGAAACACATACAGGTGGAATTTACTACCGAACTGAGCAAGGAGGAATCCATTATTGAACCGCTCTTGTTGCTTCCTTTTGTTGAAAACGCCTTCAAACACGGCATCGATCCCGAAACAGGAGGAAAAATTATCGTTTCAATTGTCCAGGAAGGAAACATTCTGCGACTTCACGTTGAAAATCCGCTTATTGAGAATAATACACCGAAAGACGGATCATCGGGCCTGGGCATGAGCAACACCCTGAAAAGACTCAAACTGTTGTATCATGACCATTATACATTGACAGCAGGGCCTGTTGACAAAAGTTATATTCTTGACCTCATTCTTAAGTTAAAGGAAAATGAAATGCCTGATAGTTGATGATGAACCGCTGGCACAACAGGTTATTGAAGAATTCGTTTCACGGGTGCCTTTTCTCACTGCCGTAGCCACTTGCAGTAATGCCAGTGAAGCAGCAGAGGCGTTGAGAAATAACCAGGTAGATCTCATTTTTCTTGATATTCATATGCCGCGGATTTCAGGTCTTGAATTCATAAGCACCTATCCCAATCCTCCCCAGTTTATCCTGGTAACTGCATATTCGGAGTATGCCCTGCAGGGATTCAATGTAAATGCAACCGATTACCTGATGAAGCCGGTGCCATTCGACCGGTTTCTGAAAGCGGTGAATAAAGCCTATGAATTGTGGCGTCTCCGGACCAATAAAGGCGCACCGTCGCAGGAACAGCAGGCACAACGATATATCCTTGTAAAGTCAGGCTACCAAACACTTAAGGTAATGCTTGACAGCATTATCTATATTGAAGGGCTTAAGGATTACGTTAAGATACAAACGGAAAGCAAAAAGTCTATTCTGTCCCTGCTCACAATGAAAGGTCTTGCAGAAACACTGCCTTCGGATAAATTCATGCGGATTCATAAATCGTACATAATCAGCATCGAACGCATCACATCCATTTCACGCAATCGCGTCATGGTAGGCGATAAATGGATTCCGATCGGCGAAAACTACAAGGAAGCGTTCAGGGAGAGGATGTTTAAGTAACAAATCGCTCGTCATTGCGAGGAGCCTGATTAATCAATGATTATAGTAACATCTTAATGCGACGAAGCAATCTGTCTGAACAAGGCAGGGCGATGCAAAGAGAACCTGAAAAATTTCAAATGACTGTCTTGGCAAGGCATATCCTGTGCCGGCAGATTGCTTCGTCGACAATGATTTCGGGAATAATCAGAGTCCTGTCACGCTCCTCGCAATGACGGATTAAACTAAATACTCGACTTCACAAAGCATGATATTTTCCAGTTCTTGTCCACCTTTTCAAGCATCACGTTAATGATAGAGACAGCAGTGGCGGGAGATCCGTTGTAAACCATATTCTGTGTTTCCTTAAGTACTGCCCATGCAGCATCTCCGGAAACTTTAATGGCCAGGTATTCCTTTTCCACCTTGAAAGCATCCACACCTTTCCAGTCGGCGTATTTAGCCAGTGTATCAATAGCTACCGATCGCTTTTCCCAGCCCGTAGCTATTGTGTAAACAGAGTCCTGAATGTTAACGCGGGTTTGCAGGGCATCATGAATGTAGAATTCCTTCATTTTTTCAGGGTTACGGTCAATCCATGCCTGGGTTTCGGCATTGATCACCGACTTTATAGCCTGAATTTCCTTTTCATTATCCACTTTTGGCTTGCATGATGTAAGGAAGAACATCAATGCAGCGGAGAGACCCAAAACAACCACATATTTTTTCATGGCACATGTTTTATGGTTTCGATATCAAAGAACTCTATAGAAATGTAGTGAATTTTCAGCCCAATAGCAAGGTTTTGTTTATAGTTTAAAGTTCATAGTTTGAAGTTTTTTTAACCTCAAACCTCAAACAATAACAAATCCCATCTTATCCGGGTGATCCCTGATCAGCAGATTTTTATTGTATTTAAGCAGTTTGATCCACACAAGCACATCTCCGAAACCACCAATTGAAAGGAGCAAACCAAACACCTTTATCCAGCTGACACCGGTGAAAAGCGAAAACAGGTAGGGTAACAGTCCAAGCAGAATAAACGGCGCAATTCCGGCCCTCCTGTAATGTTTAACCTTAACCGCATCAGAACAATGGCAGTAAGGAGAACCCATTGAAAGACTGAATCCGAAACGGACTGATCGGAATCCATTAGGAGCATATAGGCCAAATATTAGTCCATGAATTAATTCATGAACCGGAATGGCTGCAAGTACAATGAGAAACTTGGTCCAGAATGGCAAATTCATTTCAATAAGAGGCTCCCTGTGCCGCCAAATCAGGTCAAAAATAAGATCCCCGGCAAGATAAAAAGGAACTATAGCAATGACCATAAACAGCATTAACCTTGATTCCTCGAAGGTTACTTCTGCAGGAACATTATTTTGAAGATTTTCCATACTGCAAAATTAGTAAAACCGGAGATAAGCGCTGTCAGGTCCTATCGGATGCTGACAGGTTAGATCCGGTGTAAAACCTGACAGCGTTGGAGACCTGTCAGTGTTTTATGATTTTTCATCAGTGGATTAATTCAATTAAATAACGCTGTCAGGTCCTTCGGACGCTGACAGGTTAGATCCGGTGTAAAACCTGACATCGCCCAGACCTGTCAGCGTTTTATATTTTTTCATTAGTGAGTTGATTCACATAAATAGCGCTGTCAGGTCCTATCGGACGATGACAGCTTAGATCCGGTGTAAAACCTGACAGCGTCGCAGACCTGTCAGCGTTTTATATTTTTTCTTTAGTGGATTGATTCAAATAATAACAATATAGTCGGCGGAACTATTCCAGAAGAAGGTCCTTAATATTTTCATAATATTCAGTCTTTTGAATATGAACCCATTCAAAGTTATCCAAATCATCAAACCAGTTAATCACTTCACTTCTTCTTAATTTAGTTGGTTGTGATGAAAAAAAAGTGTGATAACTTGACCATTTATAATCTGAGAGCTTTTCTACAAATCCATGATGCACAGGATTACAATGGATATAAACCAAAAGCTTTTTCAGATATTGATCACAGTTGATTTCTGTACGTTTAAAAGGCCGACTAAAAAGTGCCCCTGAGCGATCTGTTAGACTATTAAAAAATTTCGAATAGGTATTGAAAAGATGAGAAAAATGTTTAGTAGGATCAGGGGTTTTGGATAATTCTCTATTGCGGTTTGAGGAAGTCTCCCATTTTGTTTTATTAATGTTAACTGCATCTGTGTTATTCATGGAATATTTATAGACTGGAATTTCAGTTGTTTCTTTAACTCGTATTAAGAGGTGAAAGTGATTCTGCATTAACACCCATGCATATGTATCAGCAATAGGACTAATATATTTATCATATATCTTTAAAAAGAAACGATACTGTTCATCTGATTCAAACAGATTCTGATGATTATTATCAAAGTTATAAATATGGTAGAATTTTGAATTTTGAAGTGTAATCATTTTATTAACGGAATAGGCTTAACATACTATACTTTAAATATATAAAAGAGATTATATTTATTCAAATAAATAACGCTGTCAGGTCCTTCGGACGCTGACAGGTTAGATCCGGTGTAAAACCTGACAGCGTCGCAGACCTGTCAGCGTTTTATAATTTTTCTTTAGTGGATTAATTCAATTAA
>DATGXG010000056.1 GCA_035299085.1 Bacteroidales bacterium
GTCCCATAAAAACTGATAAACAAAGTGAACTCCTTAACCTCTCCAACTAAAGCCCGGCTCATTATCACTGCAATTCCCATGTTTATGCATTTTATTCCAACAAGCACTTAACCCGGTGTACCACCTGGATACCACTACCACTTTTGCCTTTTTCCTCTACTAGTCACCAGCCACTAGCGTTGCGTTATAAGTTGAACATTATCAATTGATTATCTTTTAGTTCTTTGACATCTTGTAATTCAGTTTTAGTAAAGAGCTGATTTATAGGCTCTTTGTCCAAAAGGTTTATGCTTAAAACTTGCAATATCTCGTAAATTGATTGAATGAGTTTTAGTTTCTTCTTTACAATCAGAACCATCACATAGACTGAGATAGCAATCCAAATTTGAGTTTTCACGGCATTAGGACTTAAACCCCAAAAAGATTTAATTTTTAAGTGCTGTTTAATCCATTTGAAAAATAACTCTATGTACCATCTATGTTTATAGAGCTTTGTAATTTCGAGAGCTGTCAACTTGAAGTTATTGGTCAAGAAGATTAATTCTTTTTGGCTTTCAGGATCTTTGTACGTGATTCTTCTGAACTGTTTTGGATATTTTGATTTCACACGAAAAGTGATCAGCTTTATAGTTTCATCAGCTAATACTCCTGAAGTCGTATCTACCTTTAAAGACTTTATTAATTTATAATTGAAGTTCTTCCTAGGCCTGGTGATAAAGAATGCATTAACCTGATCAATCTTATACAGGCGATCAAAGCTGAGATACGCTCTATCCATAACATAAAAGCTATCTGGTATAAATTGCAATAGATCAAGGAATTTAATATCATGAACTTTACCATGCGTTATATAAATAAACTCTGGAATAGACGTTTTTATATCCAGCATAGTATGCACTTTGACAGCAGCTTCTTGTGTTCTGTATTTAGCCCAAGGGTAAATACTTAGGCAGATCTCAATATATGTTGAATCAATTGCAAACACATTGTTTCTTATATCTACTTCAAGCTGATTATCGTTAACATAGAGCTGCTTTGCCTGTAAAATAAGGTGCATTGCGAAGTCTTGATAGATGCGAAAATCTCTGCTCTCATTTGCTCTACTTAAAGTTGACTTATTAAATGTTCGTCCAAATCCCAGATGATAAAGCTTCTTGGAATTAGCATTTATACAAATGATGGCATCTGATAAGCTCTCTCTATGAGATAGTTGGCCGAATGCCATACAAAGAAATTGTTTCCAACAAGTAAATCCGTGCGATTTATAGTCACCCTTGTATTTGTTAACACATTTAAGAAATTCATAATGTGAAATGAAGTCAAAGATTTGAGCAAAAACGTACTTACCCTGATTCATATGGCTTAGTTTTGAATAAACTCAAAACTAATTCAAATCGTTTAAACCAAAAAACCTTCTGAAAGACTGAATTACTAAGGATTTCAAAGAACTTTTTTTTTCAACAACGCAACGCTAGTGACTGGTGACTAGTGACTAGTAATTGGTGAATGGTGATTGGTGAATGGTGATTGGTGACTGGAGACTAACTTTAAAGCGCATAAATTTTGGAGATTGTGTGAACGTATGGATTCATCTTCCAAACGTACGGTTTCATTTATCAGACAAAAGGCTTCTGAACTTTAATATCTGCTACCTTCGGGAATAAATTAAAAGAAAGAGAAAAGGGAAGCATGGTGCAATTTTTACAGGAAGTTTTTGACAGGTACAGCCATTTGGAGAATAAGGGCGAAATAGCAAAATCAATGCTCAGTGATCTTAGATCAGATCTTGAAAATATGCCACCGGTGGATGATAGCAGGGACGTTATTGAAAACCTGGGAAAGGCGCTCGACAGTTATTTTAGGAGAAAAGAATACCGGTATACGATCAAACTGCTTGAGAATTATATTGCATCAGGCAATTTTAAAACTGATCTTCATGAATGCCAGGATGTTTATCATCCTGAACGGTATCAAAGGATAGAAGATTTTCTCACAGGCAAATTTGAAGTCCTGAAGGCTTCAGAAACTTCTAGGTTGTAGGAAGAATGGATAGGATTAAAAAATTCCTGCTTCTCAAATCTGATTATTTTATTCCCGGCTGGTTGATTCTTTTTAAAGACCTTTTATTGGTTCTTTTTGCCCTTGCAGCCGCTTATACGCTACGGTACAATTTTCAGTTACCTGATCATCTGCTGCAGGGCATGTATTCAAACATGGTCTCTCTTACGGCAATCACCCTCGTGGTGCATTACGCCTGTGGTCTTAACAAGAGTATTATCAGGCATACCAGTCTGAATGATGTAATATTGATTTTCAAAGCCAATTTCATTGTTACATGTTTATTGATCCTATTAAATATCCTGGAATTCTACTTTCATATTCCTGTATTCAGGATTCCCCATTCGGTAATCATCATTTTCTTCATTCTTTCAACCGTCATTGTCATTTTAACACGTTTTGCGGTCAGACTATTCTATTACTGGCTTAAATCGGGCGGCGAAGTAACCCGTGTACTGATATATGGGGCAGGGTCAGCAGGAATTATTACAAAGAATGTACTTCATGCTGATCTGAGCTGCATAACCCGTGTGGCAGGCTTTGTTGACAATAATCCCGGAAAGATTGGTAAAACCATCGAAGGAATTTATGTCTATTCAACCGGTGTGCTTAATCCCAAATTCCTGAAAGACCATGGCATTAAGCAGATTATCATGGCCATACATAATATTGACCAGGAAAAGCGTCGTGACCTTGTTGAAGAAGTCCTCAGGCTTACCAACCTCCAGGTGAAGGAAGTCCCTCCGGTTGATAACTGGATAAACGGACAGCTTTCACTAAAGCAGATAAATCCGGTAAAAATTTCTGAATTACTTCAGCGATCAGAGATTAAGTTGAGAAACGAGCATGTTTCCAGGCAAATTGAAGGAAAACGCATACTGGTAACGGGCGCTGCAGGAAGTATAGGGAGTGAACTGGTCAGGCAGTTGTTCAGGTTCAGGCCTGCTAAACTGATTGTTATTGATCAGGGCGAAACACCAATGTTCCATCTTGAAAATGGCCTTAAGGATTATTCCGCCGCCAGCCCATCCCCCGAAATGAAAGCCGTAATGGAGGGTATGGAGTTTATCATAGCCAATATCGGCGACCCGGTCACCATGGAGCAGATCTTTGCCGAACAACGCCCCCATGTGGTTTTTCATGCAGCTGCGTACAAACATGTGCCAATGATGGAACGTAACCCGTTTGAAGCAGTGAGGGTAAATATCTTTGGCACTAAGACACTTGCTGACCTTGCCGCTAAGTACCATTGCGAAAAGTTTGTGATGATCTCTACCGATAAGGCCGTAAATCCTACCAATGTGATGGGCGCAACCAAACGCGCTGCAGAAATCTATATTCAGAGCCTTAACAAGCTGCTTCATTCCATGAATGCTGAATCAGGACTGCTCCCGGTTACGGAGTTTATAACAACCCGTTTTGGAAATGTGCTAGGTAGCAATGGCTCCGTGATTCCTGTTTTCGAAAAACAAATAAAGGCCGGGGGACCGGTTACCGTTACCCATCCTGATATTACGAGGTACTTTATGACTATCCCCGAAGCTTGTCAGCTTGTCCTTGAAGCTGGGGCACTGGGCAATGGCGGTGAAATACTCATGTTTGACATGGGCAAGCCTGTTAAAATTGCCGAGCTGGCAAGGAATATGATCCGGTTGAGCGGACTGGTACCTGAAAAAGACATCAAGATTGTGTATACCGGGTTGAGGCCGGGAGAGAAGCTTTATGAGGAACTGCTTTATGACCGCGAAACCGGACAAAAAACCCATCACCCAAAGATATTTATAGCCCAAACAAGCACCTACCCGTTTGAGGATGTTATGAATTACCTTTCTGTTATTCAGGAAATTGCCAAAGACAGGCTTGACAGCATGAACCTCGTTGCCCGCATAAAAGACCTCATCCCGGAGTTTTTGAGTAACAATTCAATTTATGAGGAATTGGATAGGAGGGCGTGAGGAGGACCTAACCACTTTTTCCTTTTTCCTTTTGACTTTCCCCCTTTAACCCTATCTTTGACAAAAAAAAATGAAAGCTCTAATCACCGGGGCCGACGGCTTCATTGGCTCACATCTTTGCGAATTGTTACTTGAACACGGCTATAGTGTTCGGGCTCTTGCCCAGTACAACTCCTTCAACAACTGGGGGTGGCTCGAAGATATTACGGCACATGATAACCTTGAGGTTGTGACGGGCGATATCCGTGACCCGTACTTTGTTAAGAAAATTGTACACGATTGCGATATCATCTTCCACCTGGCAGCGCTTATTGCGATCCCATACTCGTACCATGCACCAGACAGTTACGTGGATACAAATATCAAGGGGACGCTGAATGTTTGCCAGGCAGCGAAAGAGGTTGGCGGAGTGAGGGTGATTGTTACCTCAACTTCAGAAGTATATGGCACCGCAATGTACGTTCCCATTGATGAGAAACATCCCAAACAACCCCAAAGTCCATACTCTGCTACTAAAATAGCCGCTGATGCCATTGCGATGAGTTTCTATAATGCATTCAACCTGCCTGTTACCATTGCCCGGCCATTCAATACTTACGGTCCACGCCAATCTGCACGCGCCATAATACCTACTATTATTTCACAGATTGCATCGGGGATGGAGGAAATCAAACTGGGCGACCTCACCCCTACCCGCGATTTCAATTATGTAAAAGACACTGCCCGTGGGTTCCTTGCCCTTGCCCAATGTGATGAAACTATTGGCCGTGAGGTGAATATTGCCACTATGACCGAAATCTCCATGCGCGATACCCTTGAGCTTGTGAAGAAGATTATGAACAGCAATGTCAGGTTTATCACCGACGAAGAACGCCTTCGTCCGGCCAACTCAGAAGTGTTCAGGCTACTGGGCGACAATACCCTCATATGTTCACTCACCAGCTGGAAACCTGCCTATTCTTTAGAACAGGGCCTCAGCGAAACCATTAACTGGTTCCAAAACCCCGCCAATCTCGCGAAATTTAAAACCAAAATGTATAATTTATAATCGGTTCCCTGTTCCCGGCTTGTAATTAGTAATTTGAGATTACTATTTCTTAACCATCTTCCCACTATATTCGCCACTATTGACAATATACAACCCGGTTTTCAGGGATGAAATATCTGCGCTGCCATCTTCACGGGCCGTGACAGTAGTAATAAGGCGACCGTCGGGGGTGAAGATTTTAAGGGGTGTTTGCGGTGGTGTGCCATTGATGGTTATGACAACAGTGCCGGTTGACGGATTCGGGAACAAGCGGACAGCATGCCTGTTATCAGCAAATTCGGGTTGCTTAACATCCACTGAATGACTTCCGTAACTCCAAACACCCTGACCGTGCCAGCCTGCATACAATGTGCCGTCGACTGCTGAAAAAGCAATGGTTTCAGGCCATCCCCATGTGGGCAATCCATCGTTGAATAAACTCCATGTTAGTCCCTGGTCGGGCGATTGCCATATCCCGTCCATGGTGGTGGCATACAGGGTATCAAACTGATTTGCAGTTATTGATGAATAGTGAGTACCCGAACTCATTACATCCCAGGTTAGCCCTTCATCATCTGAGCGCAGTAAATCGAAATAGGTTGCCATATAAATGAACCCCATGCCATCGGTTGCATAATCAGTCACCCCGGCATACCCGTATGTATTAATAGTATAAACAGGCGCCCATGAATTGCCATTATCATCCGAACGGTAAATGGTAGCCGGGTTGTTCTCGTCGCAAACCAGCATAACTCCCTGCGGATCAATGTAAACCGATTGAAACCCCGTATTCGGGAAACCGGCCAGGCTCCAGCTTATGCCTCCGTCAGTTGACCTGTACAATCCGCCATTGTAATTACTGGCTGCATACAAATCCCCCGAAGGTTGAAAATCAATATCACTAAAGCCCTGGTCGGGAAGGGTCAGCTGGGTCCAGCTGTCACCATCGTCGGCGCTCTTATAAAGTCTTGTATCATATGGATTTACCAGCAGGTATAACTGGCCGGCCATGTCTGTTTCCATTTCAATCACTTCTGTGATATCCAAATTATCTGAAATACTTACCCAATTCTGTCCATCATCTACTGTTCGCCATACCTTATCTGAAACAGCAAAAACAGTCCCTTCGTCATTGATGGTCACTTCATGCACGTCGCCGGCAATCATGCCATCAGAGGAAAAAACCCATGTGTTACCATTGTTTTCTGACCGGTATGCTCCTCTTGTCCCGATTAGTATTGTACCATCATCAAATAACATAGCGGAGTAAACAGCTTCATCAGGCAATCCGGTTGAAACCGAATCCCATGTCATTCCGCCATCGGTCGACCGGCGCATACCCCATCCGGTAGCAGCATACAGGAGGTTGCCCTGTGCGGCAACACAATTGGTTCCTTCAGTAAGGATATGTGCCCAAATATCGCCGTTATCATGTGATTTGAATAACCCTCCATCATTAGCTGAACAGGCATAAACCACATCCGCTGAATCAAAACATACATTGGTAATGGTTGCATATCCTTCCTGCGGCGTGATGTTGGTCCATGAAACACCCATATCGGTCGAGCGAAGCAGTGTTTCGGGGCCACCTAAAAAAATATGGCCAGCCTGATTTACTGAAACCACAATTGACTCCATATAGGTATAAAACTCCACCGGTATCTGGTTCCATGTGTCGCCATTATCTTCTGAAACAAACAATCCCGCTTCGCCTTCGGTGCTGGTATTGTAGGCTGCATAAACATAACCCAGCGAGTTGCAGGCAATTGATACAGGTTTCCGGCCCTGACCGTTATCACAGGGCTCCCAGGTTTCACCCTGGTCAAACGACCGTATGATCTGCTGGTCTTCTGCAAACAGAACCCCTTGCGGCGAAACAGCTATATCGCCTGAAGGCCATAACAGGCCATCATTAATGGGCGACCATGAAATACCGTTATCGGCAGATTTAAAGTACCCCGACCAGCCTGTAGAGGCATATATAGTGCCCGACGAGTCGCTGATGATTGTGGTGACCACCCCTCCGCCAAACGGGCCGTTGGTTTGCAGCCACTGGGCAGACGAGGGTTTTACCCAAATAAAAACCAATAAAAAAAGAGTAGTAGAGAATTTCATAGTGTCGCGTTTTAGATTGCCTGGTATATTTGAGTTAGCGAAAGTTGGCGGAGAAAATGAACCTTATTGCTCATACCGTAAAAATTAACGATATAAGTGGTATATCAGAGCAACAATCCTTCAGGCATTAGGTTGCTGTATTGCCTGAGGTAATTGGTGAAAATTTCAGTCAAAAAACGGTTACTCAGGATAAACGTAGCTATTCGTTGTGCAAACGTAGGCATCCGTTTATCAAACGTCAGCCTTTTATCGGATAAAGGTTGTTAGTTTTAGGCAAGGAATAATTTGCTAACACTAATTACCCCCCAACTCCCCCCAACGATGAATATACGTTTTCAAATCACCATTTCCGGCATGAACATTCAAGCATGTGGCTTCAGGACCTATGCCTATGAATTGGGAAAAAGCCTGAACCTAACCGGTATTGCCGTTTATTTAGAGCACGACCTTTTAATAGAGGTTGAAGGAGAGGCCTCCAGCGTTCACCAATATGTTGAATGGATCAGAATGGGACCGATAGAATCTGATATAAGCGATTTTTCCATGAGGGAAATCCCATCCAGCAACGACAAATCATTTCAGGTCATAGGAGGTTTCATCCCCGAAAAACGAAGCGACAAAGTACTAGTTGCCTGATGGGTTCCTGATTTAAGCACTAACTCACTTTTTTCTTTTTACCTTTTTCCTTTTACCTTAGTAAGCCCTAACTCACTTTTACCTCCGGTCACAGAGTGAAGCAAAGCGGAATCGACGTGTTCCTTTTGCCTTAATTAAAGCCCTTCATTTAATACCTAACTCACTTTTTCCTTTTCTCCTTCTCTCACTCCCCATAATCAATTTCCCTCCTTAACTGTTGATAATTAAATAACTAAACTTCTCTTATAAAATGAAAGACAGACTCAAAACTCTCTTACTGCTGGCGATTATGGCTATTAGCATTTCCGCTTCAGCGCAAAACGACAAGGTATGGCCTTTGTCGACCAAATCAGAAGAAGCAAAAGCAAGCTTCAAACAGGCAGTCGACCGGCTGTGGAATGCACGGATCGATCAGTACCGTGAAAAAATTGCAGAGGCTGTAAAAGCTGACCCCGATTTTTTCCTTGCACACGCAAACATTGCGCTTGTTGAGTTCAATGATGATAAGAGCAAATCGAGCGAGAACCTGAAGAAAGCCCTAGAAATTTCACAGGATAACCTAACCGGGCCTGAGAAGATCGTTCGCCAGGTGCTCGTTAACCTGAATGATAATAAATTGGACGTTATCAAAGCAAATCTTGATGAAATGGTATCCACATATCCCGATGCAATCCAATCGTATGAATTTGCAATGGGAATTTCACGGAATATCCTTAACGATTCAATAGCTGCCTTTAACTACGCACTTAAAGCTGTTGAGAAAAATCCCGACCATGGTCCGGCATGGAACCAGTTGGGTTATTATTATATGAGTCATGGCGATATGGCCAAGGCAAAAGATGCATTTAACAACTACCTCCGTTGCAGCCCCAATGAAGCCAATGCACATGACAGTTTTGGCGACTTCTGCATGAAAGAAGGCAAATATGATGAAGCCCGCATGCATTATGAACAGGCTGTAAGTATGGGAATGACCGCTTCACGCGAACGCGCCGAAAAGGCCCGCACCCTTGCCCAGGGAAGTGGTGAACCTGATAACGATTAATTTGTAATTAAATGAATCCCCAAGGACGCACCCCAATGCGTCCTTTTTTTTATCTCTGTCACTCACTCACTCACTCACCCCGTAGGCGGGGATCTTTGAATTCTTCATCTGCAGTAAAGTTGAGCTTACGATTTCTTCATAAGTCTCGAAGAAATCCTCTGCCGTTTCGGGGGTTTCAAAGTATTTGTCGACAACAATCAGAAAGCGGTTGAGCAGTTCCTTGCAGTATTCGTCATATTTGTAGGCAAAAGGCACGTCAAGCCCCTGCAATTCCAGGTTTATTGAGTCCACACACAAGCGATGGTACTCGTAATTTTCCACAAAGTCCTCAGTCAGGAACTCCGTGACAAGCATTTTATAGGGATCCATGTTGGTTGTTGTTGCTGCTGCAAAGAAAAAGAAAAAAGTGTCATCTTCAACGGGTTACGATAGATTCCAAATTCAGGATTCAAGATTCCGGATTCCCTTCCATAGTGAACCTTGCTTCCAACGCTGTGTTTTATTTCAATGGAAGAAGTATTGAGAATTTTGCTGGTGGAAGATAATATTGACGATGCAGAGTTGATAAAACGTCATCTTGCAAAGTATGGCTTGAAATTTTCATACAGGCTGGTTGAAACCCGGAAGGATTATATGAATGCTTTCAATGATTTTAAGCCTTCGCTTATTCTCTCCGACTATAATCTGCCCACCTTCAATGGAATGCAGGCACTGCTGATGCGAAAGGACATGGCACCCATGGTCCCTTTTGTGCTCGTAACCGGATCTTTGAATGAAGATATCGCCGTTGAATGCATGAAGGCGGGCGCCGACGATTATGTAATCAAGGAAAACCTGACGCGACTGGTTCCTGCCATTAATGCGGCTATCGAAAAACAATCGGTAATCCGCCAGAAGGCGCATGCAGAAGAGGCCCTCATTGAACGTGAACGTATCTTCCGCAACCTCTATTCAAATATGAACGAAGGGGTATGCCTTTACAAACTGGTGTATAATAAAGAAGGACTGGCGGTAAATTACCGCATTGTAAGCGTCAACCGGCAGTTCGAGCGTATCACCAACACCCCTGAAATAAACCTGCTGGGTAAACTGGGCACCGAGATCGAAAACAACCCCGTTCCCTTCAATGTTAAAGAATACAAGAAGGTTGCCAACGAAGAAACAAACATGCTCTTCGAAACCGTCTTCACCCCCTTAAAC
Organism: Bacteroidales bacterium; assembly: GCA_035299085.1. Taxonomy (NCBI): domain Bacteria; kingdom Pseudomonadati; phylum Bacteroidota; class Bacteroidia; order Bacteroidales; species Bacteroidales bacterium. The sequence continues at coordinate 10,037 of DATGXG010000056.1, forward strand.
AAAAACCTGCTGATCTCCATCTCCCCCTGGGAACCTGAAGGCTTCGCTGCTATAATTACTGACATCACCGCAATCAGAAAAGCAGAAGAGATTATTAATCAACGCTAAACTTTTACTTCATACTTATTTTTTCGGTCTGAGTGAAGCAAAGCGGAATCCTTTTTCCTTCATTTTATAGTATCCGAAACCGCCATTAACTTGTAGCTGTTTTGCATTTTCTGCAGCAGCGAAAAGAAATTGATGAAGTAATCAGAATGTTCAACAAATGAATAATTGTCGGTTGATTTTCCTTTGCCGTCAATCAGGTGAACGTTTTCAACCTCTGCATTCCTGAACTTATCCTTATCACCGGTCAGGTCAAACAGGTACATGCTGCTGAAATTGAGTTTACCGGTGTTCCTTATGGTGACGGAGGAGCCGTCAGCGAAATCAAACACCACCTTACTGTTCTCATCGGCCATCTTATTCTCATAACAAAAGAGCACGAGGTACAGTGGGAAGGTCATTTCAGGGGAGAATTTGAGATACAGGTATAACTCATTCCCTTTGAGCGAATTCAGCATCAGGGTAGTTTCACCTCTGCCCCAAACATAACGGTAATCATTCGTCTGCCGCAGCGGATCATGTATCTTTATGATCTGCTGGCCATTACAGACCCCGGTTTCAGCAAGTAAAAAAGCAACTATAGCAATATTTGAAATAATGAGTTTTTGCAGAGTTTGTGACATAGTGTTTAGCTGTGGAAGTAAAACACTGATAATGATACAGTTGTTTACTCCACAGATAACACTGTCTTATAGTGGATTCCTCTATTTCACTATGATAAACTCCTTATTTGGTGTCTGGCAGAAAGCGCATTTTTCATCCATTGCAGAAACATCGTATGTATTGCCGCAAACAGGACAAATGGCGTAACCTTCAGGGAGGGATGTTTCAGTTGAATCGGTTATCGCCTTAATAGCTGCTGCATAAAACACCTGGTGTTTCTTCTCGGTATCAAATGCCCAGTTAAATGATTTAACAGCTTTTTTTACGTTCTCATTTTTCGCGGAAGCAATAAAACCGGGATACATAGTGCTTACTTCATACGATTCGCCCGACAATGCGGTGTTCAGGTTTGCCAGTACGTCGGCAGTCGTGATTTCCGGATTTACCGGTTTAACCACTTGTCCCAGGCCTTCCAGTACTTTCTTGTGATTTCCTGCATGGATTGCCTCTGATTTTGAAGCTGCCTTAAAAAGAACGGCAACAGCAGTGTTTCCTGCATCAGCAGCTATTCTGGCAAAAGCCTCATACCTGGCACTGGCAGTAGATTCGCCAATAAATGCAGCATTCAGGTTCTCGATGGTTTTTACAGGTGCTACCCGGTTGCATCCCATAATGAATGACGCAACAATAATGGTAAAAATTACTTTTTTCATAGTCGGTTATTTAAAATTAGTTTTATCTATATAGGCATCATATAATCATAAACCAGGCTCCCCCCGAAATAACCTGTAACACCAACCGCAACACTTACAATAATGTACAGGGTAAACACAACCCAGCGCAGGTTTATGCCAGCCGGCGGTTTTACCAGGTACCACACATAAAGCAATGCCGCCGCAATGCTAATGCACATGGTAATGGTAGCAAACAACTCATGTGTTTCCATAATTTGTCCGGCAGCCCCCTCCATTTCAGAAGTAAAGATTTTGCCTGTCGCCCACGAAGCCACAGAGGCCAGTGCCCCGAATGCCAGCAGGTATGCTGCCGCGAGTGTGAGAAAACGGTAATTTTTGTAAAAGACTGATGATACCTCAAAAACCAGCCCCATCAAAATCAGGGCAACCGAAAAGTGGACGATCATTGGGTGAAAGTGCTCTGTTGAAAACATATTTCATAAATTTAGTTGTATCAAATTTATGAAATAAATCCCTGATTCCTGAACTTACCAGTCCCCGGCCGGAAAAAAAATTGAAATTACTCTTCCAGCAACTTCAATTTCTCCTGTAAATATGCCAACCTGTGTTGCAGATCGTTAATCCGGTTTAGCAACTCAATGATAGTTTCTATTCCTTCAAGATTGATTTCCAGGTCATAATGAAAACTAATCATTGTTTCGAGTTGCCTCAGATGGTTTATATTTATGTAAGCCTGACCTTCAATAAACACAAAATCAATCAGTCCCGACTCTTTTAAACTGCTCACAAATGAAAGCTCTGCCTGATGGTTTTTACAGAATTCAATAACAGAAACCAGTTCGTCATTTTTCATAAGGTTACTATTTAAAAGTTTTCGACAGTTCGGCAAAAAGCGCCTTTTGTTGCTCTGTAAGATCCTCAGGAAGTTTTACCTGATAGGTAATGATCAGATCACCAGAACCCTCCGCTTTATAAACGGGCATGCCTTTTCCTTTAAGTTTCACCTTCGTACCGTTTTGCGTACCGGGTTTTACCTTCAGTTTCACCTGTCCCTGGAGCGTATCAACCGTAATTTCACCTCCCAGCAAAGCCGTAAAAAGGTCTATTTCAACCGTCTGGTAAAGATCATTCTCCAATCGCCTGATTCCAGGATGGTCGGCAACAGTAAATGTTATAAAAAGATCTCCGGCCGGACCCCCGTTAACGCCCGCTCCACCATGACCTGCAATTTTAATCGTTTGTCCGTTTTTTACCCCTGCCGGGATAGTGATCCTGATATTTCTGCCATTGACAGTCAACGTTCTCTTTTCCGTTTTCAGGACATCTTCCAGCTGAAGCTGGAGTTGCGCCTGATAATCATTTCCCCTGAATTTCGACTGTTGCGACCTGCGTTCCTGTCCGGCAAATAAAGATTCAAAGAATTCAGAATAATCGCCTGCATCAAACGAGCCGCCTGAATAAAATCCGCCCTCCCCGAAAGGCGATTTCCCACCGGCAGATGCACCCCGTGACCACCTGGCACCACCGCCCGCACCACTTCCTGCACCACCGCCTGCACCACTATAACCGGCTTTTTCAAACTCGTCGGCATGTTTCCACTCCTCGCCGTATTTATCGTATTTCTTCCTTTTTTCAGGATCACTCAGCACCTCGTGCGCTTCATTAATTTCCTGAAATTTCTTTTTTGCCCCGGCATCATTCGGATTAAGGTCGGGATGATATTTTCGGGCAAGTTTCCGGTAAGCTGCCTTAATTTCCTTTGTCCCGGCAGATTTGTCAATACCAAGAACCTGATAATAGTCAATAAAGGCCATAGGATCTTTTTAAGGGACAACAAAAAAGAGAGGAAAAAGTCGGGAGCTTTCTCTGCGAGGAGGGTGGGTTGTTTGCGCTGCGGCTGGACTATTTAGGCTAAATTTTGAACTGAAAGCCTAAACTATCCAAACTTGACCTTCTGATGGCCTGGCTTTGTCTATGACAAAGCTTCGGCCTTCTGGTTTTCTGCGCTTTAGTTGAAACGGTCTTCTATACTGCTCCTGCCAGGCTTTTTACTCTCGTTTTGACTTCAGGTGTCTTCAAACAGTGGATAGTTCTTAACGGCTTTCACTCCAAAATTCAACTTCTTTACTGTGCTCTTACCCTGTTGGATATGTCTTTTCTCTAGAATACTTAAGCCTGCATAGTCCTATGCCGTTATAACTAAGAACAAAGAACAAAGAACAAGAAGAACCTGATAACTCCGTCCTTTAGGGCGGAGATAAAGCCATGAGCATATACGAATGGGGCCTTTAGGCCCAGACCAAACTTTTTTTCTGGGGCTAAAGCCCCAATTATGTGTGTGTACCTGTTTACTCCGCCCTAAAGGATGGAGTTAGCCGGTATCAAACCCCAGAGGGGTGTCCGCATGATAAAGATGATAACTATTTTTCACATTATATTCCATTTTTTAAGCATAATTCATGTAAGATATCCATTTTTCATTTAAATTTGCTTGTAAATGTTTTTCACAAATTGACATGGAAAATAACATATTTTCACAAGAAATAAGCATATTTCATGGACGTAATGCTCCTGAAACAGGTTCTATCGCCGGCTATGGGGCTGTAATCAACAAGATGCAATTACCACTTCCCATGCCTTATCAGCTCGCACTAATAAGTAAAAAACACCGGCAGTACACCACCGGCGAATGGATTGTGCTTACGCCCCGTCATAAACCACAGGAAACACTTTACTCACAGTTGGTTTTTGCCCTGAAATACGAGGGAGTCAACCTTCTCTTTTTTAAGAAATTGTTTGAAAACCTACCCCATTCAGAAGTTGAAGAATGGATAATTAATGAACCTCTAAGTCAGTACAGCCGAAAATTATGGTTTTTATTTGAGTGGCTAATGAACAGGAAACTCGATATACCTGACCTTAAAGAAGGGAACTATGTATTGCTTCTCGATAATCAGCTTCAGTTTACTTCTGCAAAAAGCATAAACTCATCCCGTCACAGGGTTCGTAACAACCTTCCCGGGACAGCCTGGTTCTGTCCGTTAATCAAGCGAACCCCGGCGCTTGAAAACTTTATTGACAGAGATCTGTCCAAAGAAAGCAAAATAGTAATCAATGGTATACACCGCGATATTCTGTTAAGGACATCAGCCTTCCTGTTATTGAAAGACTCAAAAGCTTCATTTTTTATTGAAGGCGAAACTCCAACCATAAACAGGGCAGTACGCTGGGGCAAAGCCATCGGTCAAGCCGGATCAACTCCGCTATCAAAACAGGAACTGCTTCGCCTGCAGCAAATAGTCATCGATAATAATCGGTTCGTAAAATTCGGGTTCAGAACAGAAGGCGGGTTCGTTGGAGAACACGACAGGACAACCGGTGAACCTATTCCTGAACATATTTCAGCTCGTCACCAGGATATTGATCAACTCATTGACGGATTACTTGAGACTTCAGAATTTCTGGAAAAAAACCACTTTCACTCAATCCTGTCAGCTACGGTTATAGCTTTTGGTTTTGTATTCATTCATCCATTCTCTGATGGTAATGGAAGAATACACCGCTACATAATTCATCACATCCTGACCAAAATGAATTTCACGCCCCAGGGCATAATATTTCCTGTTTCAGCAGCTATTCTTGAGCGTATTAACGAATACAGGCTTGTACTTGAGAAATATTCACATCCGCTACTTCCATTTATTGACTGGAAGAAAACTCCCGACAATAATGTAGAGGTGCTGAATGATACAATTGATTATTACAGGTATTTTGATGCCACACCACAGGCTAAATTCCTCTTCGAATGTGTTGATTATACTATAAATACCATTATTCCGGGCGAAGTTGAATATTTTGAAAAATTCGACCTCATGAAAACCTGGCTTGATGATACGTACCAGATGCCTGACAAAATGATTTCCACCCTGGTCAGGTTCCTTAGTCAGAATAATGGAATTTTATCAAAACGAGCAAAAGAAAAAGAATTCAGTAACCTGTTAGAACAAGATGTACGAATTATTGAGGAGAAATTTGGGGAAATCTTTTTGAATAGTTGATTAAAGCCATAAGCATATACGAATGGGGCCTTTAGGCCCAGACCAAACTTTTTTTCTGGGGCTTAAGCCCCAATTATGTGTGTGTGTATGTTTACTCCGCCCTAAAGGACGGAGTTAGCAAATCAGATGGGCACTTCAAGGTTCGCTTTAACGGAATGGTTTCTACCCCAGCGGGGTGACATATTGGTAGCTAACCGTCATTCCGATCCCGTATTTCACGGGAGAGGAACCTCCTAATCCTTTTTCCGCTTAATCCAAGCGGGGAACTTTCAATTTTCTTTTGTTCTTTTTTGTCTGCAGCCACAAAAAAGAACCAAAAAAAGGCCGCGGCTGGACTATTTAGGCTAAATTTTGAAGTGAAAGCCTAAACTATCCAAACTTGACCTTCTGATGGCCTGGCTTTGTCTATGACAAAGCTTCGGCCTTCTGGTTTTCTGCGCTTTAGTTGAAACGGTTTCTATACTGCTCCTGCCAGATCCTTTTCGGTCTATTTTGCTTCAGGTGTCTTCGAACAGTGGATAGTTCTTAACGGCTTTCAATTCAAAATTCAACTTCTTTACTATATTTTTGCCCTGTTGGGTATGTTTCTTCTCAATAATATTTAAGCCTGCATAGTCCTATGCCGTTTTAAATTAAGAAACCCTTCTCTCACTTTCCCACTCACCCACTCCCCCTCTCCACTCACTCATTAAAAAGAGCTAATGCGGTCACTGAGTGAAGCAAAGCGGAATCGAAGTGTTACTTTTTACTTTTTACTTTACAATAACCCCCAGCGGGGGTGTTCGTATTGTAGGAAAAGAGATCCACCAACCCCACCCCCTCAGTCTTCTCTTTCTTCTCAAAGTGCTAGTTTTGCAATTAGACGAACGTATCTAAATTTCAAATCTCTAATTTCATTTATCTTAAAACCACTTTTTCCTTCGGTCACTGAGTGAAGCAAAGGGGAATCGAAGTGTTACTTTTTCCTTTTTACTTTACAATAACCCCCAGCGGGGGTGTTTACTTTACAATAACCCCCAGCGGGGGTGTTCGTATTGTAGGAAAAGAGAGCCACCAAACCTACCTCCTCAATCTTCTCATTCTTCTCAAAGTGCTCGTTTTGCAATCAGACGACGTATCTAAATTCAAATCTCAAATCTCCTATGCCGTTTTAACAAAGTACAAAGAAGAGCTGGTGGAAGCCTTCGCCCGGATAACTTCGTCCCAAATCTTGTATCGTAAATCCCAAATTTCATGCGTAAAAAAAAGTATATCTTTAGGTATTTATATACTTATTTTTAAATATTTTTGGAAAACTAAATATACTGCCATGCGAACAGAGGCTACTTACTCCTCTAAAGTGTCTGAAATACAATCATTCCTGCTTTCATACAGCTGGGTCGACAGCGGGAAGGACTTCTTCCAGGCCCTGGCTGAATATCTTGCAGAGCTCCTGAATGCCGATTATATATGCATCGACAGGCTTCACGGACGGCTTGAAGCGGAAACAGTTGCCGTGTGGTACGACGGCCATTTCGACGATAATTACAAATACAGGCTTGCCGATACACCCTGTGGCCAGGTGGTGGCCGATGAAGTATGTGCCATTCCCGAGAAAGTGAGGTTCCTTTTTCCAAAGGATGAATTCCTCCAGCAGATGAATGCCGAAAGCTATGCAGGCATCACGCTCAGGGACTCATACGGCCGGCCGTCAGGGCTTATTGCCGTGATCAGCCGCACGCCTGCCGACGATATGCTGGTGATTGAAGCTGTGCTGAAGCAGGTTGCCATAAGGGCTTCCGCCGAACTCGAGCACCGTAAAACCCTCCGTTCATTCCAGGGACTCTCAATGTCGGCTCATGCCATCCTCACCGCTACCGACGAATCGGCACTGATGCAGCAGGTTTGCAGCATTATTGTTGATTACTGCGGTTATTCACTTATGTGGATAGGAATGGTAAATGAGGATACAGGCATGACTATCACACCGGTGGCCAGTGCCGGCTTTGAAGAAGGGTACCTTGAACGGCTGAATCTTACCTATGCGGATACCGATCGCGGAAGGGGTCCCTCGGGTACTGCTGCCCGTACAGCTAAGCCTGTAATATGCGGAAACCTGCTTGATGACCCTACGTTCGCTCCCTGGCGGAAGGATGCCATGGAACGGGGTTATGCGTCAAACATGGCATTGCCCATGGTATCAGGCGGAAAAGTGATTGGTGTGGTGTCAGTATATGCCGCTACCCCCCACTATTTTCACCAGCAGGAACTGCAGGTAATGACCCGCTTCACCAACGACCTCGCCACAGGTATCATGTCCATCAGACTCAGGGCCGAACGCGACAGGACCTTGCATGAACTGAACATGACCAACGAGCTTCTTGAAGTGATGGTTAAGGAACGTACTGCCATCCTCACCGAAACCAACCAGAAGCTGCGCGAGGAGATTGAATCCAGGAAACAGAAAGAAAAACAGCTTCTTGAGGCTGAATTAAAATACCGCACGGTTGCCGACTTTACTTACGACGGTGAAACCTGGCTCGGCACAAAAGGCCAGTTCATTTACGTTTCGCCCTCGTTTGAACGCCTCACAGGTTACCCTGCCGATGTGTTCATCTTTGACTCGTCGATGTTCTATAAAATCGTGCATCCCGACGACAGGGAAAAGGTTGAAAACCACTTCTTCCACACCATGACGCCCAATTGTGACGTGTGCAATATGCATTTCCGCATCATTACCAAAAGCGGTAAAACACGATGGATAGGGCACGCTTGCCAGCCTGTGTTCAATCCTGAGGGCGACTGGATCGGACAGCGGGGGTCTAACAGGGATATCACCTTTGAAAAACAGGCTGAAGAAACGCTCATAGGTTCATTCAGGCAACTGCGTGCCCTCACCAACCGCCTCGATGAAATTGCAGAACAGGAACGCAAGAATGTTGCGCACTATATCCATGATGAGCTCGGTCACCTGCTCACTGCCCTGAAATTTGACCTCGACAATATTGCTGAGCTCAAACAAAACAGGATCGGCGACCTGGAAGAAGAATTCAGGGCTGTCGACCTGCAAATTGCAGCCCTCATCAATGCCGTGCGCAAAATCTCTTCTGAACTCCGCCCTGAAATCATCGACCATCTTGGCCTGCTTCCGGCACTCGAATGGCAGGTGAAGGAATTTACCAAGCGTACCCGCATCTGCTGCAACATCAAAATGGACGACCTGAAGTATTCCTTCAGCTCAAAGGAAACCACCGTTATTTACCGTATCCTTCAGGAAATACTAACCAACATCGCACGGCATTCAGAGGCAAAACATGTAACAATCCTCGTTATTGAAAAAGAAAAGGAGTTCGTGCTCAGGGTTACCGATAATGGTAAAGGATTCAACTGCGAAGAAAACGGATCTGACTCCCTGGGCGTGCTCGGCATGAAAGAGCGTGCACTTATTATAGGCGGCAGCCTCACAATTGCCAGTACTCCGGGTAAAGGTACAACTGTTACTTTTGCGTTACCACTCAACCACAACTCAACCAACGATAATAATGCAGCCAGCTGACCCATACAAAATACTCATAGCCGACGACCATGCAGTGGTCAGGGCCGGCGTAATTAAAGCAATTTCGCTGGCTTTCCCCGATGCCCTTGTATCAGAAGCAGGCAATGCCGCCGAAATCACCCGGCAGTTCCTCGATTCGGTCCCCGACCTGGTACTGCTCGACATCAGCATGCCCGGGCGCGGCGGAATTGATATCCTCACGGATATCATGCGAGACTATCCCTGCACCAAAGTCATTATCTTCAGCATGTACCCCGAAGACCAGTTTGCCATCCGTGCCATCAAGGCAGGCGCCTCGGCTTACGTCACCAAGGATACCAAACTTACCGAACTGGTTGAAATCATCCGCAAGATCCTGCTCGGGCAGCGCCATATCTCGCCCGCAGTGGCCGACCTGCTGTTTAACGAGATTCATCAGAAGGGAACCAAACCGTCGCACGAACAGCTGAGCGACCGCGAGTATGAAGTACTGCGCATGATTGCTTCCGGCAAGGCAGTTTCAGAAATCGCTGCCGAGCTCTCCCTCAGTGTAAAGACCATCAGCATCTACAGGGCAAACATCCTGCGTAAGATGAACCTGCACAACAATGCGGAGATCATGCATTATGCCTTCAAACATTCGCTGGTGGGATAGATATACCGCACAGGCCCTACGTATTTATACCTAAGACAAACTCCTATATGCCCTTTCGCTTTTCGGCTATGCCTTTCGGCAGATAGTCTTATATAATTATTGGCATTGCGCTTATTTCACAGTTTTCAGCGGGGCGTTATGTTTGTCCTTATGAAAAGTGAAAAGACGAAACTCTTGATTGTTGACGATTCGGCCCTTATTCAGAAGCTCCTGAAAGGGGCCATTGAGCGCATGGCCGGCAATGGTTTCAGCAGCGATATAAAAATCATGCAGGCCATCAACTGCTACGAGGCACGCCATCTTTACAAGTGCGCCCACCCCGAAGTAGTCATACTCGACATTTCCCTCCCTGACGGAAGCGGACTCAACCTGCTCGACGAGTTCAGGAGCGACACCGGCAACACCCCCCCTGCCACCATCTTTGTACTTTCAAACCATGCTTCGCCTGAAATCAGGAACCGCTGCCTCAGCGCCGGAGCAAATGAATTTTTCGACAAAGCCGATATACACGGCTTCCTCAATTTCCTGACACAAAAAATCAAATCAAATTAAATAATACCAAACCAAACAAAAATGAAAAAACAAGTACTTATTCTGATTGCATTTGCCCTGCTGTGCCTGGGCAGAGTTGCAGCCCAGAACATTACGGCGACTACCTACACGTTCGCCCGTTCGGGGTTTTCACCTACATCAATCAGTGCTCCTGACACGCTGGTACCATCGAATTCTGATGATGTCGCATCACAGGTAACCGATATCGGCTTTACCTTCTGGTTCGCAGGTACTCCCTACACCCAATTTTCAGTTAATGAGAATGGACTTATGACCCTCGGTGATGTCCAGATCTCAGGCACCGACCATGTGAACGACATGACTTCGAATTTAACGCTGCCAAAGATTGCCCCCTACTGGGATGACCTTGCCACAGGAACCAACGGAAATGTCGTTTACAAAGTAACAGGTACCGCACCTAACCGCATCCTTGTAATTAACTGGAATGTAACCGTTCCAAAAAATACCGCAAACGCAGCCAATGCCATAATCCAGGTACAGCTGTCAGAAACTTCCGGCAACATCAGTTTTACCTATGGCTGGCCGGCACTCCCCGCTAATGCCGGGCAATATTCCATTGGAATCGGCGCAAGCACTACCGACTTTGCCAGTGTTACCGTTACCGGAACAGGTGCAACTGCTACCTGTGCATACGGCACTGCCAATAACAGCAATACACTGTCAATAGCAGGGTATTCAAGATTTTCCTTTACCACTGACCGCACCGCGCCCACCATCAGTGGCGTTGTTATACCAAATACCGGTGGCACAGCCAACCGTACCTGCACACGCACTATTGCCGATGCTAAAACTGGCGTTCCGCTTACCGGCGATTATATTCCAAGAATTTACTTTAAGAAAAGTACTCAAACAGAATGGGTCTCAACCCCTGGTGTTTTCCAGTCGGGTACTGCAGCCAGCAGTTCATGGCTTTTTACCGTTGACCATGATTTGTTAGGCGGGGTAACCCCCGGCGATTATGTGCAGTACTATGTTATTGCCCAGGACAATTCCACCACAGTGGGTGTCCCAAATATCAGCTCGTTACCCGCCGGAGTTTCGGCAACCAATGTAAACACTATTATATCACCACCTGCCAGTCCTTCATCCTATATTATAGGGGCGATCTTTTCAGGAACCAAAACTGTGGGCGAAGGTGGCGATTATACCTCCTTTACCAATACCGGCGGACTGTTTGAACAGCTTAACGCAGGAGTCGTTGAAGGAAATGTGACTGTAAATGTTATTTCAGACATAACCAATGAGACAGGTACCAACGCTCTCAACGAATTTGCCGCACCTTATACGCTTACCATTTACCCGGTTGGATTACGAACCATAAATGCCACTTCAGGCAATGCAGTATTCAGGTATAACGGTGCCGACAGGGTTACCATTAACGGACTTAACGACGGAACTAACTCCCTTACGGTTATTAATACCGCAGGCAATGTTGCAAGCTTTGCTGCCGGTGCGTCTGATAATGTAATTACAAATGCCACTTTAAAAGGCATTACCTCATCAACAGGCGGGGTTGTACAGTTTGGCGACTGCTCTAACACTGCATCAAACAGCAACAATTCAATTAACCATTGTACCATTACCACTTCAAGCTTGACTATTTCGCCCTATGCAGGCGTTTATCTTTCAAAATTCTCAGGAACGGCCGTTTGCACAGGCAACATCATCGATAATAATATTATTACCGGTTTTGGACAACGTGGTATTCACGACGACCGCGGTTATGTAAATTCAACCTACTCAAACAACGATATCTCGCAAACCATTACCAATACCTACGGCATTGGAATTATAATCGCAGGTACCGGCGCACATGGTACAATCAATATCTTCAAAAATAAGATTCACAACCTCGCTGTGTCATCCAATATCAATCAGTACTCGGCCGGTATCCAGTATTCAACAGGACTTGCCACCGATATACTGAATATTTACAACAACGAGGTTTCCTTTGAAACAGAGTCAACAAATCCAACCGCCGATAAGATCTATGGTATCCAGGTTGGCGGCCCCGGTACCAGCAACGTTTACTACAACAGCATTTATATCGGCGGAAGCAATGTAACATCGGGTAACACTGTGGGCTTCTTCAAGGCCGGCGGTACTGTAAACCTTAAAAACAACGTTATCAGCAATGTAAGGTCGAATACTTCATACAGTATCTATTACAACCATTTTGCACTGGCTGTGAATAGCCTTACCGGATTTACATCAAACTTCAACGACCTGTATGTTAGCGGAACCAGCAGCTATCTCGCCAATATCGGCATAAGCCTCGGCTACAGCCAGGGAATAGATTATGCAACACTTGCCAACTGGCAGACCATCAGCAGCATGGATGGCAACTCCCTGAGCGCAGACCCGTTGTTTACCTCATTAACCAACTTCTTCCCGCTGAACAATTCCCTCAATGCAGGTACGCCCATAGCAGGAATAACTACTGACATAACCGGAGCTACCCGTGATGCTGTGACTCCCACAATCGGTGCATACGAAGTACCCTGTACCAATCCGTCAACCGGTGGTGAAATCGCTGCCAATGTAACCACAGGTTGCAATCCGTTTGACCCTGATATGATCACCAGTACTTCACTTCCTTCAGGAAACTCAGGAACACTGGAATACATGTGGATGCAATCAACTGTAAGCAGTACCACAGGTTTTACCGAAATCGCCAACAGCAATTCAGAAACCTACGACCCGGGAGCACTTACCGTCAATACCTGGTTCAAGCGCCTTGCACGTGTTGAATGCAAAGGAACCTGGACAGATGCTGCCGTATCAAATGTTATCGGCTTCACCGTTACCAGCCAGCCGGTAAGCGTTACCATTGCTGAATCATCAAACAATGTATGTGCCGGCACACAGGTAACCTTCACTCCGGTACCGGTAAATGGCGGTACAGCACCTTCATACCAGTGGTATAAAAACGGAACCCCGGTAAGCACCGGCGCCACCTATACTTACGTACCCCTGAATAACGACCAGGTATATGTTGTATTAACCTCCAGCCTTGAGCCTTGTGCTACAGGTGTTACCGCAACATCCAATACCATCACCATGGCTGTTAACCCGCTGATACCTGTAAGTGCAACCATATTTGCCTCTGCAAACAATGTATGCGATGGCACTGCAGTTTCGTATTTTGCACTTGTAACCAACGGCGGAACCGCACCCGTTTACCAGTGGAAAGTCAACGGCAGCAATGTCGGAACCAATGTGAACAACTACACCTATACCCCATCAAACAATGACGTGGTTACCTGTTCCATAATTCCTGATGTCATCTGTCCGTCAGTAAACCCGGTTGTATCCAACAGTGTCACCATGACGGTATACTCCACACTGGTACCGGAAGTATCCATAGCAGCCACATCAACCGTTGTTTGCGAAGGAACTGAAATCACTTTTACAGCAACCCCTGTAAACGGCACGAGTTCACCCGTATACCATTGGTATAAAAACGGGATTTCAACAGGCACAAACAGTCCGTCACTTACCGGCGTATTTGCCAATGGTGATGCTGTTTATGTTACCCTTACCGTTAGCCCGAATCCATGTATACCAAGCAATACCGTAACATCCAACACGATTACGTTAACCGTTAACCCGATGCCGGTACTGGTAATCACCAATCCGGCCCAGGTAACCATACCAGCAACAGCTGACCTAACTGCTCCGGCTGTCACAGCAGGAAGCACCTCAGGCCTTGACTTAACCTACTGGAAAGATGCTGCAGCCACCATACCATGTGCAACACCAACAGCAGTAACAGTTGGAACTTATTACATCAAAGGATTAAATACAACCACCGGCTGCTATAACATTCAACCCGTTCATGTTACTGGTTTAATAAGTTACTGGCACTTTGATGAAGCTAATGGCCCGGTATATACAGATGCAGCAGGCTTCAACAACGGCACAGGTAACATTGCACCAACAGCTGTCCAAGGAAGAGTTAATACCGCACAACATTTCAATGGTACTTCAACAAAGATCGATGTTCCTGCTAACCCGACATTTGATTTTTTAGCTAATGGAGATTTTTCTTTCGAGTGCTGGTACAAAGGAACAGCATCATCAAAAATGTTAATAGGCCGATATA